>NQJI01000005.1 GCA_002256705.1 Methylococcaceae bacterium NSM2-1 | reverse complement strand
CTGTAGCTGAGTGAGGTATTCTCGCTGATTTGTTCGACAATATCCGCTGCCGAGTAACTGGCTTTAAGTTGGGTGATTTCCCTGCCGACTTCCTCGCCTTTGCCTTGTATATCTTGGAGTTCCTTGATGCGCGTCAGGCGTATTTCGGCTTCGTAAGCGGCTATCTTTATTTTACCCAGTTCCTGTATGCCGCGATTGATGATTTCAGCTTCATCAAAACTCACGGTGTAGTGGGTTTTTCTTGCCAATGTCTTCCAGAAGTTGCGGAAACTGTCGCTGTTAAATCGGGCTTCGTGTCGGGTCAGTTTATTTTGCTTTTTATTGCCTTTGTTATTTTTACGCAGGGGAGGCTGTTTACCGTCTTTGCCAAATTCTTCCGACAATTGCGCCTGATATTGCAAGGCGAAGGTTTCGTAAGTTTCATTGGGGATGAGGGTTAGCACATTGACTTCATCATCTGTATCGTCGCTGGCCGGGTCATAAATGCGCTGGCCTTGCTGGTTAACGCAGATACGCAGGCCCCGGCCTATTTCCTGGCGATTTTTAATTTCGCTGTAGGTCTGATTAAGCGTGGCGATGTTGAAAATATTGGGGTTATCCCAGCCGACACCCAGCGCGGAATGCGAAAAGATGAATTCAACCGGATTTTCCAATGACAATAGTTGCTGCTTGTCTTTGAGAATAAGGTCGTAGATTTCCCTGTTTTTGAGCATGGCGCTTTCGTTATCGGTAAATTCGCCTTTGCCGGTACGCGCAAAGTAGTAGCCTTGCACTGCGACAATCTGTGTGGGACTGGGCTGCTTGCCGGTGCGCTCCTGATGAACACGTTGATATTCTTCGGCAAACAGTTGTTTTATCAGCGGTTCGGAACCGATGTAATTATCGACTTTGTCGATAAAAATTAAGTGACAGACATTTGATGCCGAGCGGGGTGAGTTTTTGCCGTTTATCAAAATGACTGTTGATTAACCAGTACAGTTGCTGACGGAATATGCCCCCTATATCTCCCTGGCGCTGGTTTTGTTCTATTTCCACGCCATTGCTGAAATGGATTTTCCAGTTTTTATCGCGCAAGCCTTTGTATATACGCTCTACGGTAAAGTCTTGGTAGCTGATGTTGTTGGTTATCGCGCCCAAATTATCGCCGACTTTAAGTCATTTGCTGGGTTTAAGCGTAAAGCCAGCCTTGATATTGTGCCAGAGATTGAGCCTGGCTTTCGGGTCTTGCCCTGCCTGAGCCTGAATTTCCTGTAATTCAATTTTCAGCATGGCTTCATCGTTGATTTCTGCAACCGAGAGCACTTCAATTTTCTTCACCAGGCCTTCGGAATAAGCATCATAGGGCGTCAGGCGATAAAGCCGGTTGATGATGCGCTTGTGGGTGGCCGAATAACGAAACACAAACAGCGGCGTCAAGGTGTTTAGGCGTTTTTGCGCCAGCTCGGTATCCATGCCTTCCTGGGGTTCGTCCATGATAATGATGGGCCGGGTTTGACCCAAGGCTTCAAGATAGCTAAAGCCGCCAATGCTGTCATCCCGGCCTGTTTGATTGAGGATGCGATCTTCTGCAGTGAATGCCTGAACGGTGGTCAGCATGATTTGAGGCTGATCGTCGTTGATAAAGTGTTTGAGTTGATTCAGGCGCTTGCTGTCGTATTCAAACCAGTGGATTTTATGCTGATAATGGCTTTTAAGTTGCCCGGCAAAACTTTCCAGCGTATTGATGATGCCTTCTTTTACCGCTATGGATGGCACGAGGATGATGAACTTGGTGTAACCGTATTCTTTATAAAGTTCGTACAGGGTGCGGATATAAACCAGTGTTTTTCCGGTACCGGTTTCCATTTCGATACAGATTTGCGGCTCTTCGCTTAAGGCGGCCTCGTTTTCTGCAAGGGCGCTTTGTTGCAGGATACTAATGTTATTTTTGTGCAACTGCTCCGGGCTTAGTAAGCACTGGTTTGGGGTGATGACGATGGCATTGGATTGGGATAGCAGCGTACGCTCAGAGACATTCTTGCTTTGGCCTTTGAAAAGCTGAACCGCGCTTTGTATGGCATTGTTTTGATAAAGCAGGTCTTCAAGCTGAAGTTGCATTGTGTTCCTTGTTTTGCGATAAGGTCGAGGTTGGGTCAGGCGAGTCCCTTCGGCTGCGCTCAGGGCATGCTCTTTTGCGCCGTAACCCAACGGGTGCGGTATTGGTTTGTCGGGTTACGCTATGCTAGCTAACCCGACGCATCTAGTCTTGGAGGTAGACTGCTGATGCCTCGAATGCTTCTTCTGGTGTCCCATGGAAACTCCCGTTATCAAACACACACGGCTCATATTTCATGTTGCTGTAGGTGTAGAAGTCCATGCTCCATTGCTCCTCATCTCCGAAGTAACGTATCCGGCACAAATGTAGCGGTGCGTTCCGGAGCCGCTCAAGGTACTGTTCCCGCGTCTCATCCACGACGAGGAACAGCGACTCTGGCGGTTCCACAGGCTCAGTATATGCGCCGATGTAACAGAACGCTCCGTGAAAGCGTATTCCTAAGCGGGTAAACTTTCCAGCGTACTTAGCGTCGGCATACAAGCGAATCCGCTGCTCAGTGCGTTGCTTAACAGCTTAGGGAATCTTGACTCCGCCAGCGTGTGGATCGTAGACCCATACATTCATGTTTTATCTCCAGTTCAAAATTCTGTTGTTTGGCTTTAATGCCCAATCTTATGAGTGGTTATATTTACACCTGATTGTTGATATTGCCGGTAACGATTTCTGCCGAGTTCTTTGGTGGCTTCGCTATTATCCAATATTTCAAGGATACGCTCGATTTTGTCGAATTCTTCGGGGCAATACGAAGACAGATTAATGACTGTTTTCTGCCAGTTCTCAGGCGCGTTGAGTGAGCCAATCAAGATGACTTTTTCAATATTTGGCAGCTCACCAGTGTATATCTGGTGCGGAATAAAACTGCCTGCTCTGAAAGTCCAGAGCAGGTCGTCTATTTTTTGGCTTTGTTCTGCATTGTCGGTGAGTACATAACAAAAACAACCGCTACGATACGCTTTTTCAATGAGTTTGCAGGCAAATTCATACCGTTCCTGCGCTGATTCTGATGGCAAGATATAAAAGCTGACTTCAGCCATGCGCCCGGTTAATGAGGTATTGGCTTAATAAGGGGACCGGGCGACCGGTTGCGCCTTTGGTTGGGCCAGTGCGCCATGCTGTACCGGCAATATCGAGATGCGCCCAGTGGAAGTTTTCGGCAAACTGTGACAGAAAACAGGCCGCAGTAATGGTACCTGCATCCTTGCCACCGACATTGGCGAGGTCGGCAAAATTGGATTTAAGTTGTTCCTGATATTCTTCCCACAAGGGCAAACGCCACAGGCTATCGTTGGCGGTTTCACTGGCAGCCAGTAAGTCATTGCATAAAGCATCATTATTGCCGAGTAAACCGCTAGGCACGCGACCCAATGCCACCAGGCATGCGCCGGTCAAGGTTGCCAAGTCTATAACGACATCGGGATTGTATCTTTCCGCATAAGTTAACGTATCGCAAAGCAGCAATCGGCCTTCAGCGTCTGTGTTTAAAACTTCAATGGTTTTGCCGGACATGCTGGTTAAAATATCGCCCGGTTTATTGGCATCACCATCAGGCATATTTTCTGATGAAGGAATCAAACCGATAATATTCAGCGGCAACTGCATTTGTGCGGCGGCCAGTAATGTACCCAAAACCGTCGCACCACCGCACATATCGTATTTCATTTCATCCATGCCGGGCGCTTGTTTCAAGGAAATACCACCGGCATCAAAAGTGAGGCCTTTGCCGATTAATACGATGGGTTTGCCATTTTTTTCGCCGCCCCGATAGTCCAGAGTGATCAATTTGGCAGGTTGACGACTACCGCGGGAAACCGACAATAAGGCCCCCATACCTAACTTTTCCATGTCGGATTCTTCAAGGACACTAATGTCGAGGCTGGGGTATTTTTTGCCCAGTTCAAAAGCTTGCTGGGCAAGGTAGGTCGGTGTACAGATGTTACCGGGCAAATCAGCCAACAGTTTGGTCAGGTTTATCCCTTCGGCAATAGCCTTGCCTTGTATTAGCCCTGTTTGTGCAGACCTAAGTTCAGTTTCGGAAGTGGTAATACTTATTTTTTCAACCTTGCTTTCGGTTTCCTTATCCGTTTTGTAGGCCGTGAATTGATAAACAGCATCGTTAAAAACCTCGACGATTTGACGGGTTTTCCATTGCCAATCGCTAGCCATAACGTCACACTCCGCCAGGCTACAGACGACTGATTTTATTTGCGTTTTTTTCAGGCTGTTAATAGCTGCAAGGAGTGCTTTTCTGTAATTTTTGCCCGATAAAGGCTTGTTTTCGCCCAGACCGACTAACAAAATACGCTCAATAGAACTGTCAGGGATGACGTTTATTAATACGGTTTCGCCATTTTTTCCGCTAATGTCACCGCGGCTAAGAATTTTGTTAATAACTCCCTGAGTACTATTGTTGATTGAGCTTGCAGACGCGCTGAGTTGTTGATCCTGGTAAACACCAACAATAAGACAATCACATTGCAATGTTTCTAAGGGTGCGGTTTCTATAGCATAATCCATAACTTAACTCATATTATTTGCTGAATAAAAATCTTATCGTGACCAGGCAGAATGAGTGCCATATCAAGATGAGCTGTTAACGTTGAATTATACAACCAATATCTTCGCTAAACAGCTACAGTGGTTCTTTAAATAGTGAATTAAACAGAAAGGGTAGGGCATAGTGCCCTGGTTTTAGTGAAAGTTTTGAGAGATACCTTGCGCGAGTACGCAGTGGCAACAGGTTGTGAACAACTTGATATTAAATTAATATGAAATGCTCAACATCAGCTTCGTGATGTCTACCACCGGAAAAAATGCGGACGGATACAAAAAGTAGGCGCTTTTGGCGACACATGGAAAGGTCGCCGAGTGCAACATAACCCGACAAGTTTTTGAAGCGTCTTGCGGTGACAGTATGTAGAATATCTGCATGACTACCCCAATCGATATAATTCTTTCATCAAGAGTTCAATACCCCAGGTTACGAGTAAACTAAGAAGAATCATTGTTAGTGATGTGTACATGATGCTGGCGGCATTGATCCAGTCGTTTTTGGTAGTTCGTTTATTCATGGCAGTTAGCCCTCAATAACTATTGAATAGGCGTATTGTGATTAAACCAGGTTAAAGCATGATGACATTTCTGTGATATTTTTATGACAATAAACTGTTCAGGTTGGCCGGGCTACATCAATCATTTGTTGTTTTGATACGGTAAGCTTCTATCATGGCTTTATTCGTGCCCGGCGTAATGGAAGCTACGTAAATATTGTTAGCATGGATTAACGGAGCAGAAAGTGGTCGTCCGGCCCCTTTTAACGCCTGTTTAGCCACCAACGCACCATCCTTTACACGAACTCCGTAAACGGTTCCATGATTACCGATGTCTATAATCCAAACGGTAGCATTAGCGTTTTTACCCTGTGTGCTAATAATAGGTAGAGAGGGATGACTTCTGAACGTTTGCAAGGCTTCAGGACTTGAAGGATCAGGAAATTGCCAAAAGCGTTTAAATTTTGGTTGACCTTCTTCCAGCACAATCTTTAATGCCACCAATCCGGCCGGATGAGTTTTATCAGCGACAAAAGTAGGAATTGCCACAACAGGTTCTTCATCAATAGAAGTCAGCACGGGTTGAGTGACAATCATGCCCATCCAGCCAAACTTGCATTCATCGGCTTTGGTTCCACACACATCAACAATTTGCAAGCGATCATATTGAGTTCCCAGATGCTCGGCATCGATTAAATAGACACCACCGTCCTTACTCGGCTGTACCAGTACCGAATGGCCACTATTCATGTCGACTTTTACCGGCGCACTGGCACCCAAATCGTAATCCATCCAGGCCAGACATTCCCAGTAGGATTTATTATCGCATTCACCTGTAGCAGGCCTTAATGGGGCATCACCTTCCAGCAAACGGGGAATAAACAAATTCTTGCAGGATGCCATGCATGCCTTGTCGGGGTTAGCCGGATTAAAATTTGCACACAAATTCTCATCGCACCCTGCATCAAATTTAAGTCCCGGCTTCAAGCGCATAATGGTATTGGCATAATCATGCCGGCCAAGATCAATTTGTCCATTACCCGTGGGGACAAATAATTCAAACTCATCATCAGACGGATAAATTTGAGGGCCTGGCGGCGTCCAAATACCGCCGCCGCAAATCATTTCCTGATTGCCATACTCTTTTGTTACCGGACATTCAGTCTCTGGCGTTGTTAACAACACACTACTTACCGCGGGATTTGCGTCCTCATTTTCATATTCTTGCTTGGAAACGTGCCAGGCATCCATGTCAATTTCAAAAAGCCAGCCATGATAGGGTTGTTCATCGCCAGAATTGCCAAAGGCAGCATACAGGTAACCAAATTCAGAACCCGGTTTGAGCGCATGTTTTATCGCTGAATGTGAAAATGCTGTTGGTGGATTAAATTTTACCGTTCCAACTCCGTCAGTTGCGGGTTTTTCTGCAGACAACACCAGCACAGGAAACGCTTCGTCCAGCTGTTTGTTAGTAAGATCAATAACCGCTAAACGATGGCTGGTGCGCACACCTTTTTCCAGGCATTGATAAAGAATAACCAGCTTATCGCCAATTATTGCCGGCGTTGAAATAAGTTGAGCCAGTTGGCCTTCAGGTGTCGGCGCATTGATTTGCCAATCCAAAGCGCCCGTTTCGCCATCCAGTGCTGCAATAATGCCATTTGAAGCAGGCACAATGACAAGCGGCTTGCCTTGCGACAAATCCAGCACCGGCGAGGCGATAATACTTTCATCAAAGGTAACCGAGGGGAGGAGGGCATCGCTAGGAAAGAGTCTTTCCAGCCTGAAGTGTTCCGTCTGGATAGATTCGGCACTGTAAAGACTGGCAGAACTTATTAAGATAATGCTCGCTACTATGGCGATAGCAGCAGAAAAATGACGCAATGCGAATTTAATGTCGATTTTGTTCAAGCTTTACTCATTTGGATCAAGAAAGATGAGTGGGGAGTGAGAGGTAAAATTTTATTAGGATGCGCATCGCGCACCATTGGTATCGCCCAAGTCCATTGGCTGCACTGAGGCAGGAAGCGTATTAGTCGCGAATTGTGCGCTTCCTGCTCTTGTACCCGTTATCAAAGTTCCATTCCTTAAATGATCAATGCAAGGCATCAATAGCCAATTGTCCCAGTTGGGTATGATGCAGGATTTTTGCAAAGGGTCGCATGGTTCGTTCCGGGCCGCTTACAAAAACATACACCGGCGTACTGGTATGAGCCCCCGTAGCCCAAACTGCCTGCTGACTGCTAGCCACAGCCTGTGCCAATAAATTTTCACGATTCTCTTTCTGATTGACAAAAAATTGACCATTAACCTCCATTTTCGACACAGTTTTTTCACCGAGTGAAACATGACCTGCCTTGTAAAATGGATTGTTTTCAGTGGCCAGAATTTTTACGGCTTGCACTTCGGTAATCTTGAACTCTGTATAGCGATTCACCAGTTCAGCAAGTTTTAAAGGTGTTTGCTGTTGTTTGGGTAGCGCATCAAATTGAGCAAAAATATCGCGATAACTCAGTCGTTGTGCATACAGTTTGTCCAATACTTCAGGATTGCCAAAGTTAAAGTTGGGCTGAAATAAAGTTCCGTCAGCAAATGCGCCACCCGGTAACTTGTGAGGTTTTGGGATATTTTCAGCAGAATAGCTAAAGCCAAAGCCGCCTGTTTCATGATCCGCCGTGACTATAATAAGCGTGTCCTGTCTATTAGCCGCCCAATCCAGCACGGTGTTCAAGGTATCATTAAATCTCAGCATTTCATGTAACAACAACCCGGTATCATTTCGATGAGAGGCCCAATCAATTTGCCCCGCCTCTATCATTAGAAAAAATCCCCGCTCATTACGGGCAAGGATTTTCAGAGCTTGTGCCGACATATCTTTTAAAGTCGGTTGAACACGTTTGGTATCATTTTTGAATTGCGTTTCAATAATACCATTCTGCATCCCGGAGTTTGCAAACAAGCCCAGCGTTTTACCGTTTGCCTGTTGCAATTGCTCGTTATTAAAAGCCAGTGTGTAGCCTTTTTGTTGAGCAATGGTCAACAGATTTTTGGTGTCCTTGCGGGACGATTTAATCTCAACGCTATTGCCGGTTGCTTGTACTAATTGTTGATGAATCAAAGACTTTTTGTCACTGGCCTGCTCGGGTATCCAGTAACCTAAACCACCCGACAACAGGACATCCACTTCGGTTGCCAGTAAATCTTCAGGAATATTGTTTTCCTGACTACGGTAAGTCTGGTGTGCGGCAAAAGCGGCGGGCGTTGCATGAGTAATACGCGTATCTGAAACTAACCCTGTCGCTTTGCCCAATCGCCTGGCTTTTTCGATAATCTTTTCCTGGGTGTTGCCATCTTTATCCAGACCCAGCATTTCCGCGCCCGCAAACTTGCCAGTTGCCAGTTGCGTGGCGGACGAAGCAGAATCAGTGACCAAAGTATTGGCGGTGTAGGTCATGGAAATGCCCAGTCGCCCCGGGTCCATCATGCGGTCCAGCGCCGTCGCGCGATTAGCGATAACGCCATGTGGCGCTTGTCTGGCGTAAGACAATAATAATCCGACCTGCTGCGGCCCCATGCCGTCACCAATAATCATGATGACATTTTTAACCTTAGCTTCTGTTGGCCGGGTTGTATCCAGGGTTGTGCAACTCAACAAGGCAACGCTGATAAGGCAATAAGCCATAAATTTTTTCATAATCGTTATTGTCCCTTATTTTTCTTGATGGACCTCAGTTGGCAAGGCAAACAACAAGGGCTTTATCTTTGGCAATTGATCCAGGAATTGAGCGGTTACCCGATAGGATAGTAACTCGGTTGTTGTCCACACCTGATCGGTAATGCCCGTCGCCATTGATGGTGTGATCGGTTTTCGTCGCTTTGGAGTGCCTGTCTTACGGATAAGATCAGGTGTTTTCAAGGGTCGACGTAAGCTATGATGTGGCAAGACAAAGTGGTAATAGGCCATTGATAACCAAAGCTGGCAACCAGGCTCAAATCATGGCTCTGTTGTGCGGTCCAGCCATTGAGCTAATTCGAAAATTCTCTCCGAAAAATTTTTAGTCCAAGATAGAGAAGTTCGTAGATTCGATTTCTGATGTAGAATCAATGCTTAGGCAAGTAAAATTTTTATGAGAAAGCCGTGCTGATCACGCCCCAGAAAATCGAATGATTATGAGAGGAATGGCACTGAATTAATCCGCCGCAATGAAACAGGCAGGTGGAGTATTCGAGAGTATCGGAATAAGGCGGTGATTAATAATCAGCATCGCCAGCAATTGCTGATGAGAACAACATGGTACGATTGTCCCGAGAGTTACCTATATTCAGCTTGTATCCAAACCCTTTGACGTTCATTATCCATTGCGGATTATTAGGGTCTTTTTCTATTTTTTTTCTTAATAAGTGCATGTATTGATAAAGATCCGATTTTGTAGCCCGGTTATTTTCCGGCCAAAGATGCTTTATGATTTCATCAGCCATAAAGATACGATCAACATCCGTTGAGAGCAGTTCAACCAACTCAAATTCTTTAGGTGTTAGATCGACCTTATGTCCTTTTAAAAACACACACCTGTTGCGCTGATCAATTTGGAAATCTTTAAATCCCGAATTTCTGGTTTCTTTATACCCATCGTTACCATTACTATTAGATTCGATACTTCTTCTGTCTGTAGACGAACGCCTATCCTTATGCCTTCTTCTTTCCGTCAAACAACTGTTTATTTTTTTAAGGTACCCGTCAATCTCTCCAATATCGAACGGATAATTTATGATTACATCGATCCATCCTGACAACCCGGCTGAAATAATGTCTGTAGAGTTTTTATTTAAACCACAGATTTTTATCTGGCCGTTTGCGCGTGCCCGTCTCAATAAAGCTATTTCAAAACTCTTATTTGCGGTATTTACCAAATCGAGTGGAACGACTATTAAAGCCGGTGTTAGTTTTACTACTTCATTGATCCCATCCCTATCGAAGACGACTTCTGTCATCGCAATATTGTTTGCATAACAGTATCCTTTCAACATGGCTAGAAAACTTTTATCATTATCAAAAACTGCAATATTATTTAATGTTTTCATAGTATTGAATCGTGCAATGTTCTAAAAAATTATTTTTATTCGAAATGATGAATGCCTGGCCTTGTTAAAACCTCTTTATTAAAAAATATAATTTGCAATTTAATAATAGTAGAAATATTAGGAAATCCAACCCCATAAATCTAATCAGTACTCAGTTAGCTCTATTTAATTGTAAAATGGCGTCCAAGTTTTACCGCTTTCAATGTCGGCTTTTACTGCCAAAACATAAATAAACATTAAAAAACAATGTGATAATAAATTTTAAGGTCAAATTTGACGCCCTTTACTGGCAAATATCCGACGCCAAATAACACATACGTCCTTGTAGCAGTTTATGGCTTTAGGCAATCCGTAAAAAATACCTACCGTCGCCCAACTTGTGGCTGGATAGGTATACAGTATTTTGGAAGCGATGTGTGGCGCGTTATCCTGTCGGCAATGGATTGAAAAACCTTTTCACTGATGCTCACGCCTTTATTGTAAACAGTTTCAATCATCTCCACTGCAGGATGGAACCCCTCCAGGTCATAGATTCCGCCATTCCAAGACAGTCTCTGGGGTATTTAATAGCGTTCCTTTCCAATGAATTCCCCAACAGCGTTCAATGAGGTTAGTGTTTGTGATATGGCGGATAGTAAGCCAGCACGATTTCAATATCATGGATGTACGAGAACTCTGTCAGGCGCTTCATAAACTGGGTTCGATGGCTGGAATTGTGCGGCTCGTCATCCAGGTTGATAACCAACTGCCTGATATGCTGATACTTGTCTTTATTGCGTTCCCACCAGTGTTCAATGCCATCAACAATAAAATCGCTGGTTTCAAACGAGATCCCAAAGAGTGTCATGAGCAACCCCGTCATCACTTTCAAAATACCAAAGGGGATTAATTTAGACGTGTCCTCCAGATCATGGTCGTCGGCTTGTGCGACCTTTTGGCAACGCGAGGTGCCACCATGCGAGGAATCCCACAAATCCACTTTGGCTTTGGTGTCGATGGAGATGAGCAAGGAATCCTCGCCGTTATCCGACGCTCTGTTGACCTCCTCAAGGTTGCCGAAACCTGTCCTGGGCTTAGTCGAAGGGATGGTGTACGTTTCCTTGGTTTTTTCAGCGGCTTGGCTTTTTGTGCCCGGCGCTGGCGGTAACCCAGGTGATTCAGTATGTTGCCGATGGGTTTTTCGCAATCTCTCCAGTCTTTGTCCGCGATAAGGGCGTAGCTCTGCCTTTGGCCGTGATGCGCGTATTCTTAAACGCCGTCTGAAACTTAGGGTCACTCTGGCTTTCAGTTTAGGCCAAAGAAACCAGGTCCACTTCTAGTTGCGGGTTTTTTGCTTCCGTTTTTTTATTGCCGTGCGCGTTAAAATTGTCCACGCAAATGATCTCTATACGTAACTCACACACACTGGCGCTAACTTCTTGCGATCTCAGCCGAAGGTCTTTTCAGCCAGATACGGTTTTAATTCACACATCAATGGCCACTTGCACTTGAAATGCCCGTCTTTTGCGCCAGTTATACAACGCGGGGCATCATGTGCGTAGATATAAGTTGTTCCGATAAGCTAATCATGCTCTAGGGTTCCGATGTGTACTTGTTGCCTGTAAGATACAAGAACTTTAAATGGCATTCTGGGGGAGAAAATGGAGGTGGTATTTTTTGCGAGTTACCTTAGCAGGATAGCTTTGTCCGCAGAGGTGTGGTTTAAGGCCTTTGAATATTTACGGCAGAACCTGAACGGCTTGCCAACTGCTTCACCTAATCGGTGAGTAATCCAAAATCCTGCTCACCTTTCTATACATCGGGGCGAACTGGATTTTGGATTACTCAACCGATGTTTTAGGTTAATAAACCTGGGGTGATGAATTGGAAATTTATTATGATGAACATGGGAAGGGCGACCAGTGGGTCGCCCAGATAGCTCTGCTAGTGTGCTTTATGCCCATATCTTGCTTCTTACCTTTGCAGTTAATCTGCGCATTGGCAGAGGCAAGGTAAGTCAACCTAGTGTTATATGGTTGACGGAAGGCTGTGAGTACTCAGCTAGAGGAGGGTATTATTAATGGCGTCTGCCATTTTTACCTGTAGCGGGCTCTTCAAATTTAACTTTTAAAGGCTTTCCGCAATATAAGTTGCCGTCGAGTGCTGCTATAGCCGCTCGGGCTTCGTGGCCTTCCATTCCGATAAAGCCGAAACCTCGGCATTTACCGCTAAATATATCGGCAACAAGTTGAATGGAGCGAACTTTGCCATATTCTGAAAATAAAGCTTGAACTGTAGCCTCAGTGGCGTCGCTAGGTAAGTTTCCTACAAAAAGTCGTTTCAAAAGACATATCCTAAATTCAGGGGGTGAGTTGATTGACCGGATAATCCGGCTATGCCACAACCCCGCTTGGTTATTTAGGCGGAGTTGGGTGTCGATAAGTAACGTTAGCTTAAGCTGCAGTTACATTTGAAGCTTGCGGGCCTTTGGCGCCTGATTCTACTTCATATTTGACAGCTTGGCCTTCAGCCAATGTGCGGTAGCCGCCGTCGCTTGCGATTGCAGAAAAATGTACAAATACATCCGCACTACCATCGCTGGGAGAAATAAAACCAAAACCTTTAGATTCGTTAAACCACTTAACAGTACCTGTTGCCATGTAACGTCCTCAATAAATGAATGTAAATATTTTATTGCAAATCATACCGGGCACAAAAAGGAAAAAAACGGATGGAATTTCTGAAAAGTGCTGATTAACATGCAAAACTTATTAGAGAAGTCTCGCATCGAGAGCGTAGTACTGTCCACTAATGGGCTTATTATAGTGGCTAATCCCTGGATTAGCCATCTAAACTTTAGTATGCGTGCGTATTCCCCCGTTTTTACTTCCAGATACTAACAATATTGGTAAAGTCATCTGTCCACGGTTTCATGTCAAAGTATAAAGGCATTTTTTCCCAGTTCCCAAGACGGCTTAGGTTCAATGGCGCTAGTGTATCTGGATTCTTTGCCATAACTACCCAGTCAGTTGCAACTACCAGGGGGATGTCCTGTTGCGGTTTAAACTCTTGTATGAGTGACGAAAAATGTAAATGCTCGGCATGAATCGATAAGACTTTTTTCAGCAATAGGTGGCGATTGGTAATATGAAAAGCCAGCAATCCATTGGGTTTCAGTTTTTTGAAATAAAGCTCCAACGCTTCCTCGGTTAGCAAATGAGTTGGTACAGAATCTGAACTGAACGCATCCAGTACTAACAAATCAAATTTTTGATCCGGTTCTTTCTCCAAAGATAACCGGGCATCGCCTATGCGCATAGTGGTGTTGCGAGAGCATAGTTTCAGGTAGCTGAAATACTCAGGATTGCTGGCAATATCTACAACCAAAGGATCAATTTCGTACAGTGTCCAGTTTTGCTGATCCTTGGCATAACAGGCCAATGCACCTGCGCCAAGGCCGACTATGCCTATCGTCCAATTTTGATTGTTGTTGTCAAATTCTTTAAACAGCTGCCCCATCGGTCCAGGACGACTGTAATAAGTTAACGGTATTTTGGCGAGGTTTGCTGCCAGGCGCTGGGCGCCATGTTTG
The DNA here is from genome assembly GCA_002256705.1 of Methylococcaceae bacterium NSM2-1. GTDB lineage: Bacteria > Pseudomonadota > Gammaproteobacteria > Methylococcales > Methylomonadaceae > Methylobacter_C. The sequence goes on along the minus strand of NQJI01000005.1, from coordinate 8,423 downwards.
GTTGTGCCGTGAAAAAGTTCATGATACTTTTCAGGCTGATTTTGCTCATTGGTCAAAACACTTTCACGCACTGCAAGCACACCAAAAAAAGTGCGTTCCTGATAAAGCGTATGAGATGACAGTCCATGTAGTCCCAAGCTAAGAAAAATGATTGCACCTGTCAACAAAGCGAAAGCGACGGGGCGTCCTCTGAGTAGATAAGTTAAAAAGGTTAGGGCAATTAAACTAATGACGATCACATCGAAATACTGGAGTAAATCATTGACGCTTTTATAAAGAATGAGCCCGCTAATGATCAGCAGGGCAGGGGCCATAATTTGCTGCAACAACCCTTTGTTAAGTGATACAACTGCCCCGGGACGCAGTAATAGCGCGGCAACTATCATGATCGGATATTCATAGATACCATTGAAAATAAAGGGTGCGACAAAGGTATTAAACATACCGCCCAACATGCCCGCAAAAGACATGATCAGATAGAAGGTTGTTAAATACTGTGTATGCGGTCTGTCTTTGGCAAGTTCGCCATGACAGACCATCACCGCAAAGAAAAAAGCCAGCAGGTGCAGGGCCAGATATGCCCAATAAGGCAAGTCAGCCGGATTAATAAACGCGTAAGCTATAAATGGCAATAATACGATAGGCTGTAGCTTGACCATTACCGGATGTATTTTGTCATTCCATTTGGAAAAAACGATAACAAAAGACAGTAAATATAAGGTTAACGGAATAATCCATAATAACGGCACAGAAGCAATATCGGTGCTGATAAAATTCGTTAGACCCAATAGCAGGCTGGATGGAACAAAAGCCAAAGCCATCCAGCGCAATTTGCGATACAGGCTGAGATTGTTTTCCTCAGGAGAACTGTCTTGAACAATGACTGTGTTTTGTCGGGTTTTCCATAGAACAAAAGCACAGCCCGCTATAAGCAAACAAAGAATCAGATAGCCTATGCTCCAGTATGTTTTTTGATTAGCCAATCCGATTGACGGTTCAAGCAGAAAAGGATAGCTTAGCAAGGCAATCAGGCTGCCCGTGTTACTGGCGGCATAGAGATAATAGGGATCATGGCTGGTGTGGTGGCCAACATCGGCAAACCATTTTTGCACCAGCGGCGCGGTGGTTGAAACCACGAAATAAGGCAGGCCGATAGCAAGAAACAACGTCCAAAGCAGCCAAAATGTCGGATTGCTGTCTGTCGGCGGAACGGTATTCTCAGGTAAGGCAACCGGCAACGCCAGGACACTGATGAGAATAATGGCAGCATGTATCTGGATTTGACGGTGTTGCCGGAAACGGGTGGAAATAGTGTGTGCATAAAGATAACCGAGAAACAGGATACTTTGGTAAAACACCATGCAGGTGTTCCATACTGCCGGAGAACCCCCCAATAACGGTAATAATATCTTCCCGAACAAGGGTTGCAGAACAAACATCAGTGACGCGCTGATAAATAGTGTTCCAGCAAATAATATAATCAGGGATAAGCTTCGGTCGGTTTTTGCTTCTGAAGGGTAGCGCATTATTTTAGTAGCCCTTTAGGCTTATTGTTTTTAATGTGCTAATAATAAAGCATTTGCTACTTTATGGGGTGAATTGAATGTGAATTTTTATAGAACGGACGGGTTACAAGCCCCGTCCACAACGTATAAAAATAAAACGTTGTGCTACTTGAAATATCACAACGTTTTAGCCGCCGTCTCCGATGTTTTCCCAAGCATTGCTGTTGGAGTCTTCTAGTTCGTGCAGTTTTTTAGTGGTTATTTGCTGTTTGGCCCGCAACTCTTCGAGTTCTTGATCGTAGTTCAGCTTCATATCTGCTGCTGCTTGCCGGGATTTCACTAGCAACGCATCAATCTTGGCACTCTGCTCAATAAGTTCAGTCATCAGCCTTTGCCTGTATTCATCTGTCGTTTTCATTAGGTTAATCCTTCGTAGCAATGTTTAATCAAAAAACAGTAGGGTTGGCTGATATGGAGGCGGCTTTAGCTGCCCCCCACATTTCGTTATCAAAACAGGATATTCGATTAAATAAAGACATGACACGATTTCCCTGACAAACAACACTTTTCTTCACATTTTCACTGAATACACAAATCAACATTAAGCCTTTTCAAGTCTAGATATCGCTGTTCTAACCAGGTCACTTAATCCAGCGCCATCTTGCTGACAATAGGCAATAATATCACGCCGCATTCTGGGCTCCCATGATCTTAAAATGTGTTTTGTTATACCTTCAGCGGCAATTTCTTTATTGCTCTCCGCGTTAAAAAAATCACCAATATCATTGGCCATTTTGATTAGTCTTTCTATTTTCATCATTAATCAAATAAGATAGTTGCTATGGGTTAAGCGCTGCGGATGGGTATAAATCACATGCTGATCATCACGGGCAAAACCGATTAAGGTGAGACCTGTCTCATTAGCCAGGCGTATGGCTAAGCCGGTAGGTGCGGAAACAGCCGCAAGTAGCGTAATGCCGACCCACGCGGTTTTTTGCACCATTTCATAACTAGCTCGACTGGTAACGATTACAAATCCAGTGGATAAATCTTTGCCGGAGCGCAATAAAAACCCTATCAATTTATCCAGCGCGTTATGCCGTCCTACATCTTCTCTGACATTTAAAATGCCTTGTTTAGGTGTTGCCCAGGCAGCAGCATGGACGGCTCCGGTTAATTGGTTTAGTTTCTGGTGCTGTTTGATGTCCGTTAAAGCAGAATGCAACTCGGCAGCAGATAGGGTCAAGTCACCGTTAACCTGGTCAGGTTGGCGGATGGCTTGACTTAATGTACTTGCGCCGCATAGACCGCAACCGGTACGCCCAGTCAAATTACGGCCTTTATCTGCCAGACATTGAAAACGGTGATCTGGAATTTTTAACTGTACTTCGATGCCATTGGAGCGGTTATAAATCCGCGCTGATAATAATTCTTGCGGATTTTTAATGATGCCTTCGGTAATGCTGAAGCCTAAGGCAAATTCTTCAAGATCGGTCGGGGTTGCCAGCATAACAACATGGGGCAACCCGTTGTAAACCAGAGAAATAGGCACTTCTTCGGCAATATAGTCTAGCTTTTGTTCATGCAGTACACCTTGCCAGCGATCAACGGTGCTTTGCTGATAGCTGGGCCAGCCTAATTCTAATGGCAACGGTTGCGCGGCGGCGCTTGATAACAGCACTGCGGCAGCAGTGTCGTTAGCCATTGTTCAGACCTTGTTCGAGCAAATCCAGTTGATTTTCTGAAAACGCGTGATAATTTTCTTGCCATTCGGAAGGTTGACTGACTTTACTGACTTGAACTGCGGTTACCTTGTATTCCGGACAATTGGTTGCCCAATCCGAGTTGTCGGTGGTGATAACATTGGCGCCTGATTCCGGGAAGTGGAAAGTGGTGTAAACCACGCCGGGTTGTACACGTTCACTAATCAAGGCGCGTAACACGGTTTCACCTGCACGGCTTTTAATGCCAACCCAGTCACCGGTTTTCAAGCCACGGTCTTCGGCGTCATGTGGATGAATCTCCAGGCGATCTTCTGAATGCCAGGCAACATTGTCAGTGCGCCGTGTTTGTGCGCCAACATTGTATTGTGACAAAATGCGTCCTGTCGTCAGAATCAAAGGAAATTTGCGGGTTACGCGTTCGTGAGTGGCGACATATTCGGTTAGCATAAACAAACCTTTGCCATTATCGCGCATGAAGGTTTGTTCGTGCATGATGGGTGTGCCCACCGAATCTTTGTCATAGCATGGCCATTGTATGCTACCCAACTGGTCAATTTTTTCATAACTGACGCCGGCAAATGTAGGTGTAAGACTGGCAATTTCAGCCATGATTTCCGATGGATGGCTGTAATTCATGGGGTAACCCATGGCATTTGCCAGCATTTGAGTTACTTCCCAATCCTGATAACCCGCTAATGGCGACATGACTTTACGCACCGGTGAAATACGCCGTTCAGCATTGGTAAATGTGCCGTTTTTTTCTAAAAAGGACGCGCCAGGTAAAAAGACATGAGCGAATTTAGCAGTTTCATTGAGGAATATATCCTGCACAATGACACATTCCATTGCTCGTAAAGCGGTGTGTACGTGCTGAATATCCGGGTCTGACTGGGCTATATCCTCACCTTCGCAGTACAGTCCCATAAAGCTTTTGTCCAGTGCCGCATCAAACATATTGGGAATACGCAAGCCCGGTTCCAGGCTTAACTCAGCCTTCCATGCAGTTTCAAACAGTTGATGGGTTTTATCGTCAGAGACATGGCGATAACCGGGAAACTCATGCGGAAATGAACCCATATCGCAAGAACCCTGAACGTTATTCTGTCCGCGTAACGGGTTAACGCCCACACCAACGCGGCCCAAATTACCCGTAGCCATCGCCAGATTAGCAATGCCGATAACCGTTGTAGATCCCTGACTATGCTCGGTTACGCCCAAGCCATAATAAATGGCTGCATTGTCGGCTGTGGCATAGAGTCTTGCCGCTGCTCTAAGGTCAGTCGCTGCAACACCTGTTATGGATTCTGTTGCTTCGGGCGAATTGTGCTCCTGGGCAATAAATGTTTCCCATTTTGCAAATGATTCGACATCACAACGCTCATTCACAAAGGCTTCATCCATTAACTTTTCAGTGACGATTACATGAGCCAGGGCATTGATTAAGGCCACATTAGTACCGGGACGCAATTTCAAATGATAATCGGCATGGATATGCGGAGATTTTTTGACCAGATCAATTTCGCGGGGATCAACCACAATCAGTTTTGCGCCCTGGCGAAGGCGTTTTTTCATTTGTGAAGCGAATACAGGATGACCATCGGTGGGATTGGCGCCAATCACCATAATGACATCGGCTTTCATGACGGAGTCAAAATCCTGGGTACCTGATGATTCACCAAAGGTTTGTTTAAGTCCATAACCGGTAGGGGAATGGCAAACCCGCGCACAGGTATCGACATTATTATTGCCAAAACCGGCACGAATAAGTTTCTGCATGATATAAACTTCTTCGTTGGTACAACGAGAAGAGGTTATGCCGCCGATGGAATCTTTGCCGTATTTTGCCTGAATGCGTTTTAATTCGGAAGCTGCGTAATTAATTGCTTCTTCCCAGCTGACTTCCCGCCATGCATCTTTAATGCTGGCGCGAATCATGGGTTTGGTCATACGATCTTTATGAGTGGCATAACCAAACGCAAAGCGCCCTTTTACACAGGAATGACCATGATTGGCTTTGCCGTCTTTGTGGGGCACCATGCGAATGACTTGTTCGCCTTTCATTTCTGCTCTGAATGAACAGCCGACACCGCAATAAGCGCAAGTGGTTACAATCGCATGTTCAGGCTGTCCATGGTCGATCACCGATTTTTCCATCAGGGTTGCGGTGGGGCAAGCCTGTATACATGCACCACAGGAGACGCATTCGGAATCCATGAAAGGCTGATTTTGACTAGGCGATACCTTGGAATCAAAGCCACGACCATCGATGGTTAAAGCAAATGTTCCCTGGGTTTCCTCACAAGCTCTAACACAACGCGAACAGACAATACATTTGCTGGGGTCAAAACTAAAGTAAGGATTGCTTTCATCTTTGGCCGCATTCAGATGAGTTTCAACCGGATTGTAACGTACTTCGCGTAAACCCACTGCCCCAGCCATATCTTGCAGTTCGCAATCGCCGTTAGCCGAACAGGTTAAGCAATCCAATGGGTGATCAGATATATACAATTCCATAACACCGCGGCGTACATCGGCCAGTTTTTGGTTTTGGGTAACGACTTTTAAGCCTTCTGCCACCGGTGTCGTACAGGAAGCCGGCATTCCGCGTCCGCCTTCTATCTGTACAATGCAAAGCCGGCAGGAACCGAATGGCTCAATGCTATCGGTTGCACACAATTTCGGTATGTCAATGCCGATACTTGCCGCAGCTCGCATGATGGAAGTTCCTGCGGGGGCGGTGACTTCAAAGCCATCAATCTCCAGGGTGACTGACTGACTTGCTGTGCTGGCAGGTGTGCCGAAATCTTGTTCTTTATTGATGCTCATGATTGATTCCTCGTGTCATTATCAGGCTGCGTTGGCTTTATCATCTATCCCGAAATCTTCCGGGAAATGATTCAAAGCGCTCAGCACTGGATAGGGAGTCATGCCGCCTAATGCACAAAGCGAACCGTTAAGTAAGGTATTGCAAAGATCGCGTAACAGGGGAATATTTTTATTAAGATCGCGACCATTAATTATCTCATCCATGACTTCTGCGCCGCGGGTGGAACCAATGCGACAGGGTGTGCATTTGCCGCAGGATTCAATTGCACAAAATTCCATGCTATAACGCGCCATTTTTGCCATATCGACAGTGTCATCAAAAGCCACAATGCCGCCATGCCCCAATACTGCCCAGATTGCGGTAAAAGCTTCGTAGTCTAGTGGCGTATCAAATTGTGATTCGGGCAGATAAGCACCTAGCGGGCCACCCACTTGTACCGCTCGAATGGGTCGACCAGAAGCTGAGCCGCCGCCAAAATCATACAACAGTTCACGCAGGGTCAAACCAAAGGCTAACTCAACTAAGCCTGTGTGTTTAATATTACCCGCCAATTGCAACGGTAAGGTGCCTCGCGAGCGTCCCATGCCGAAATCACGATAATAATCACCGCCTTTATCCAGAATTATCGGTACTGAGGCCAGGGAAATGACGTTATTAACGACGGTGGGTTTACCAAACAAACCGCTAATGGCAGGTAACGGAGGTTTGAAGCGAACCAGTCCTCGTTTACCCTCCAGACTTTCCATTAAGGAAGTTTCTTCGCCGCAAATATAGGCGCCTGCGCCCAGGCGGACTTCAAGATGAAAGGCTTTGCCGCTGCCTTGAATATCATCACCCAAATAACCAGCCTGATAGGCTTTATCGATAGCCGTATTCAGTATTTTATGGGCGTGCGGATATTCTACGCGCAGATAGATATAACCTTGTGTTGCACCAACCGCCAAACCCGCGATAGTCATGCCTTCGATCAGGACAAAGGGATCGCCTTCCATGACCATGCGATCGGAAAATGTGCCGGAATCGCCTTCGTCGGCATTACAAATAATGTATTTTTGTTCTGATGGTGTATTAAGTACCGTATTCCATTTAATACCCGTAGGGAAAGCCGCGCCACCGCGTCCGCGCAAACCCGAATCAGTGACTGTTTTAACAACGTCAGCCTGTGGCAGCTTTAAGGCATTGCCTAGACCGCGATAGCCATCATTATTAATATAATCTTCCAGACTGACAGGATCTGTTATACCAATACGGGCAAAGGTTAAACGTTGTTGTTTTTTCAGGTAATCCAGTTGTTCTGTTAAGCCTAAAAACAGGGAATGAGATCCTCCCTGCATAAAATTCGCATCAAACAGGCTGGCGACATCAGTGATTTGTACCGGGCCGTAAGCTAAGCGACCTTCCTCTGTGACCACTTCAACCAGCGGCTCCAGCCAGAACATGCCTCTTGAACCATTACGAATTAACTCAATGGCAATACCGCGTTTTTCTGCTTCCTTAGTAATAGCAGCAGCGACACGATCAGCTCCCAGTGATACGGCACTGGAGTCGCATGGAACATAAATAGTGATACTCATGCCAGTTCCCCTGTTTCATCGATAACAGTGTCAAAACTTTTTGCCGTCACCCGACCATAAATCTCCTCGTCGATTTGCATGGCTGGCGAACAAGCGCAATTACCCAAGCAATATATGGGTTCTAAAGAAAAGTTGCCATCCGCTGTGGTTTCGTGAAAATCAATGCCCAGTTTTGTTTTAACATGACTTTCCAATTGCTTGCCGCCCATTGCCTGACAGGATTCGGCACGACAAAGATGAATTGTATGTTTGCCGGGTTGGGTATCACGGAAATAATGGTAAAAACTGATGACACCATGCACTTCGGCGCGGGAAAGATTCAGTGCCTTGGCAATGGCTGGAACACTTTCGGAAGGTACATAACCCAAAGCATCTTGGATTGCATGTAAAATTGGTAAAAGTGCGCCAGGTTTGTCTTTGAGTGCAGTGGTTATTTTCTGGACGGTCGCTTGCATAGTGCTAGATTCGGTCATGGTTATCTCTCGATGTCGATTCCGTTCGTTAAAACAAAACGCAGCCTTCACTGTGTCTTTAAAATGTAAGCTTTAGCATAGCACAAGAAAATTAATGTGTAAAAAAGACATAAATACGACAAAATAAATAGGTTTTAATACAAAGGTTCTATACATCTATTTTCTATTTAATAAATAGGGAAGCATGGGGGCTAGAAAAATACCCCAATTTAATATGAAAAATAAACAAGAATAAAACAATAAAATGATAGTTTTAATTTGAAATGCAGCTAAAGCTTAATTGCATAATTGCAGTTAACTGCCAATTGCCAAGACCGCTA
>NQJI01000276.1 GCA_002256705.1 Methylococcaceae bacterium NSM2-1 | reverse complement strand
AACAAAAGAAGATTTTTACAAACTGCTCAACGTTGATAGAAACGCCAGTGATGCAGAGATCAAGAAAAGCTATCGCAGTATGGCGATGAAGTTTCATCCCGATAGAAACGCTGACAATCCACAAGCAGCTGAAGCTAAATTCAAGCAAATTAAAGAAGCTTACGAAGTTTTATCAGACCCAAAAAAACGCTCAGCTTATGACCAGTTTGGCCATGCGGGTGTTGATCAGTCTATGGGCGGTCGTCCCGGTGGATTTGGTGGGGCTGAAGGCTTCAGTGATATTTTCGGCGATGTGTTTGGCGATATTTTTGGGGGTGGAAGACAGCGCAGCAGCGTTCAGCGTGGTTCAGATTTACGCTATAACCTGGAATTAACACTGGAAGAAGCCGTTGCCGGAACAGAGACCAAAATCCGCATCCCTGTGCTGGTGAGCTGCGGCGAATGTAACGGTTCAGGCGCAAGAAAAGGTTCAAGCCCGATTATCTGCACCACCTGTCATGGTCATGGCCAGGTCAGGATGCAGCAAGGTTTCTTTTCCGTGCAGCAGACCTGTCCTACTTGTCGTGGAACAGGCAAGCAAATTAAAGATCCCTGTGGCAAATGCCATGGTCAGGGGCGTGTTCAGGACACCAAAACCTTATCGGCAAAAATCCCTGCGGGTGTCGATACGGGCGATCGTATACGCCTGGCGGGAGAAGGAGAGGCGGGAGAGCGTGGTGGACCAGCGGGTGATCTTTACATTGAGATTCGGGTAAAAGAACATGATATTTTCGTTCGTGATGGTGCAAACTTGTATTGCGAAGTGCCTATCAGTTTTACTACCGCCTGTTTAGGCGATGTAATACAAGTACCTACTTTGGATGGCGAAGTAAAGCTGACCATCCCTCCTGAAACACAAACCGGAAAATCGTTCAGGTTGCGCGGTAAAGGTGTTAAACAAGTCAGGGGGGGGGCCGTCGGTGACTTGCTGTGCAAGGTGAAAATTGAAACCCCGGTGCAGCTGACCAAAGAACAAAAAGCACTGATTGAAAAACTTGGCGAATCGTTATCGAGTGGCGGCAAACAGCACAGTCCCCAAGAACACTCCTGGATTGATGGTGTGAAAAACTTTTTTGATAAACTGACAGGATAAGTCATGATACGTATTGCTGTAGTTGGAGCATCCGGACGAATGGGGCTATCCTTAATCAGAGCAGCGGTGCTAGCTGGCAGAGCTGCATTAGTCATAGCGGCCTCACGTCCTGGCAGTGATGCAGTAGGTAAAGATGCCGGCGAATTGGCTGGCATCGGCGCGTTGGGCGTTAAAGTAGTTGATGATTTAGCCCCAGTTGTCGATCAGTTTGATGTGTTGATTGATTTTACCCGACCGGATGCATCAATGGCATTTATCGAGCTGTGCCGGCAAGCGGGCAAAAAAATTGTCATCGGTACTACCGGCTATAGTGACGCGCAAAAGGCGGCGATAGCCGAGGCGGCTAAAGACGTGTCAATAGTGCTTGCGCCCAATATGAGTGTAGGCGTGAATCTGGCGCTCAAATTGCTGGAAATGACTGCTAAAGTCATGGGCGAATATACCGATATTGAAGTGATTGAAGCTCACCACCGGCACAAAGTCGACGCACCCTCAGGCACTGCATTACGCATGGGTGAAGTGATTGCCGATGCATTAGGGAGGGATTTAAAAGACTGCGCGATTTATGGCAGAGAGGGCTATACCGGTGAGCGGGACAGAAAAACCATTGGTTTTTCAACGATTCGTGCAGGCGATATCGTCGGTGAACATACGGTGATGTTTGCGGATGAGGGTGAACGGGTGGAAATTACCCATAAAGCCACCAGTCGCATGACCTTTGCCAATGGTGCGGTCAGGGCTGCAGTCTGGTTGAAGGACAAACCGAACGGACTTTATGATATGCAGGATGTTTTGGGACTTTCCAATGTTTGAATATTTTCTCGCTTAATTTCGAATCGCAATTCAGGCAGGACAAAAACCCGCCATGAACTTTCGATGTAAAAACTCGACTTAGATACAAGACTCTTCGGT
>NQJI01000275.1 GCA_002256705.1 Methylococcaceae bacterium NSM2-1 | reverse complement strand
GCGCATCATGTTCATATCGCCGGAACAGGCATCCTGCAAATCCTGTAATTCATCGGGCGTAGGGCCGCGTTGCCCCATCACGCCATAGAACGTGCCATGCTCCGCTTCGGCAATCAGCGGCATCACGTTGTGTAAAAACGCGCCTTTGGATTTAACGACTTTACTGACTTCCGCCAGATGCTGATCGTTGACACCGGGAATCATCACCGAGTTGACCTTCACCAAAATGCCTTTGGCAATCAGCATCTCCAGGCCTTTCTGTTGTTGTTCAATCAGGATTTTCGCGCCCTTGATGCCCTTGATGCGTTTATTTTTCCAGAAAATCCACGGATAAATTTTCGCGCCGACTTCAGGATCAACACAGTTAATCGTGATCGTGACGTGATCGATATTATGTTTGGATAACTCTTCAACCGCATCGGGCAGCGCCAAACCATTCGTTGATACGCACAATTTAATATCAGGCGCTTCTTCGCTTAAACGCCTGAATGTCTCAAACGTGCGCTCAGGATTAGCCAATGGATCACCGGGGCCGGCGATGCCCAATACCGTCATTTGCGGAATATTGGCCGCCACCGCCATGGTCTTTTTAACCGCTTGATCCGGCGTCAGCAACTCAGAAACCACGCCGGGACGTGATTCATTGGCGCAATCGTATTTACGGTTACAGTAATGGCATTGGATATTACAAGCCGGCGCAACAGCAACGTGCATACGGGCAAAGTAATGGTGAGCATCTTCGGAATAACACGGATGATTCTGCACTTTTTCCCGGATGGAATCAGGAAGAGTATCCATTTGATTTTCTGTCGTGCCGCAAGAGCTGGCAGAACAGCCGCCTTTTGCCGCGGGTGCATCGTTTAATACTGGCAATTGCATCGGATTGACCTCGTAAGTTACATTTACTAAAAGTAAAAGCACAGGCCGTGCCAACGTCAGTATTTTATTTTATCTTATTGATTTAACTATTTATTGGTTTTAGTGAATGGGTGGATTGTCGTAAACACAACAGTCACGATTTAAGGTTTTGTCATTAACAATACAATAAATTCGCCTAATAGGGCGTATTACTGACGTTATCCTTCAAGCACTTTAATCGGATTAGAAAAAATAATAGAACAGGGGCGATAGAGCAAGCAAGAACCCGCTCCGTCGTCACAACAACCCACCTCAAGCCACATCATAATACCAGTCCAAAAGCTCTTCTCCGCCCCAGTTTTCAGCATCGGGGGGGATGGTTTCAGGCGTTTCGTAGAGCGTCATTTGCCCTGGTTTTGGTGAAGTGACTAATAGACTTTCGGCATAATCGACTGAACAGCTCTGTTTGCCGGTTTCATCTATTAGCCATTCCGCTGCCATGGCGATGGCATCCTGTCGGGTTTCACCAAAGCCGAAGACGGCATAATCGTGTTGCACATATAAAATAGTCATTGCTGCTCCAAATATTATATTAAGTACTTCGACAAGTTCAGGACGAACGATTGGTGTTGATTCGTTAGATTTGCTTCATGGTGATATCCAGGGTCAAAATACGGTAAGCGATTTGCCGCGGCGTCATATTTAGCAGGCGCGCGGCCTTGGCTTGGACCCAGCCGCTTTGTTCCAGCGCTGCGATCACGCGTTCGCGGTCATCCATGTTTTCATCATTAAAATCAATTGCAAGTGTTTTTGGGGGTTTAAGATTGAGCCCGGCCTGAGCTACCATATCTTCAAGCCCGGTACTGACCATGACATCGCGATCGATGATGCCGTTCGAACTCATGATGGCCGCCCGTTCCAGGCGGTTTGCCAGTTCCCGGACATTGCCCGGCCAGTCGTGCTTCATCAATAGCCGGATGGCGCTTTCCTTGATTTCCAAAGGGCGCCCGCCTTGTTGCACTGAAATTCTGCCGAGCAGGAATTCGGATAATTCCGGAATATCTTCGGTTCTATCGCGTAGTGCTGGCATCAGGATAGGCATCACATTGAGCCGGTAATACAAATCTTCCCTGAACTTGCCCTCGGAGACTTCTTCTTCAAGATTGCGGTTGGTTGCGGCAATAAT
>NQJI01000274.1 GCA_002256705.1 Methylococcaceae bacterium NSM2-1 | reverse complement strand
GATTAACTATTAATGCCAAATTAAATATTGATTGACTTGGCTATGAAAATTGACTTAAATGAATTACAGTCAAAATAAGGGATATTCGATGAATAACATATCTTCAGGGATCCATTCTACCCCCATAGAACAAGATAAGGGACAAATGACAATGGAAGACATTCACTCCTCTAAAGGTGAGGTCATAGTCAAGAGCGTAGCTACGGCTGTAGTCGTATCATCAATCATACACGCTGGCAAGGGTGTCATGGCTGCACTTTCCAGACATCCTCTTGTTATGTTCAGCATCGGCATGGGCGCGGGTTATTTGGCACATAAATATCGCAAAAAGATTATTTCGGTCACGGGCAAAACCGCCGAACAAAGCAAGGGTTTTGTATTGCGACAAAAAGAAAATCTTAAAGACCTGTTTGCAGAGACCGAGGAAGACGCAGGAGAAAAAGACGCTTCGAAATAAATCCTGCTCTTGTTATTGCATATTCAAACGATCAAATGGGAGGTTATCATTCTATTAAAAATCGGTATTTATCCTGCTTCATGAAAATAAAATGTCCTTATCTCGTTATAAACCCTGAAAAAGGTAATTAATGCCTGTTACAGGTGTAGCAGGATGAGTGGCATTTTATGATTTCTATTTTAACAATGTTTGAAAGGAGTAATAAATCATGGCACACGTCAATGCAGAAAAAACCGTAGCCAGTCAAATAAAGTCAGTTGCCGGCGCTGGATCAGCAAAAATGATGGACTCGGCGATGGGGAAAATGGACATGGGTTCGATGATGAAAGGAGGCATGGGACCAATGATGGCCGGGGGCATGGGTCCGATGATGGCCGGTATGGGCCCGATGATGAAATCGCCGGGAGTTGCCACAGGAGTCGCCGTGACCGCCGGTTCCAGCGCAGGTAGAAGCGTTATAAGAAAATTTTTCACACATCCCTTGGTAATTTTCGGTCTCGGCGTCGCCGTCGGCTGTTATGTTTATAAGTATCGCAAGTCTATTATCTCGACTACTGAAGAAGCACAAGAAGAATAGGATTTTTATACGCATTAAGAGCTAAATTTGAAGTTATGAAATCAAATTGCTATATCTATTGTATTTCCCCTCACCCAACCCTTTGGTGAGGGCTATTTTTCAGTGCTAAGAATAATTAGCTCTTAATTCGCATTTTTGTTTTGTAGCAAGGAAAGCATTCTAAAATGCTGTTTTGCTTAAAAACATAGCCGGTATGAAATTTCCGAAATATCACAAACATGGACACTGAAATGAAGTCTTCTCATACCGGCAGCCTGACTCATGGCAAAGTGGTTCATGCACTGAACCGGCGGGTTCGTATAATTTCACCGGTTCTGCTCAAGGATCCGGAACGGGCCTGTGTTCTGGAGATTATGCTGCAAAAGCGGGATGGCATCGAAAAAGTTCGCACAGTTCCAGATATTGCCTCCATAGTCATCCATTTTGATCCAAAAAAGCTGCCGAAAGCAAAGCTGTTCACCCTTTTAGATGCGTTACTGGGGAATCTTGGCAAAAGAAAACCCAATGCTACTCTCACACAATTGGCACCTGCTGAGGGTGATGTCAGCCTCGCCGAACAGGAATTCAATCTCACTGTCGATGGAATGACTTGTGTATCCTGCGCGCTTTTAATCGAGATGCTATTGAAGCGGGATCCACGTATTACCTCGGCGAATGTCAATTATGCCTCGGAAACGGCCTCTGTAATTGGCCGGGTTAACAAAGAAACCTTGTGCACGTTGATCGACAACATGGGTTACAAGGCGCACAGTCTTGATAGTCTGGCTCAGCGTCAAATCATGATTGTGCGCGAAAAGAAACGTCTGATTTATGCCAGACGGCGTGCCGTTCTATCCGCAGTGCTGAGCTTACCCGTCATGATGATCGGTATGGCCGCGCCTGCGTCCAGATACTGGCATTGGGCACAACATCTACTCGCCACGCCTATTGTGCTCTGGGCGGGATGGCCATTCTTTGAAAAGGCCATAAAACTGGCTAAGCAGCGCGCTACCAATATGGACAGCCTGATTGC
>NQJI01000038.1 GCA_002256705.1 Methylococcaceae bacterium NSM2-1 | reverse complement strand
AAGTAGTATCACCGCCGCAATATTGATCGGCTTTGCGATGGCTGATAAAACGCACGCCGTCCGGCGATGCCTCATAAATCAGGAATTCTTTGGCATGACCAAAGTGCATGTTAATCACGCCCTGCCCGCTGGTGGCTACGGCCATCAATACCGGACGCGTAGTAAGCTTGGGTTCCTGTTTATGTTGCTGTGCCTTTTCGGCTTTTTCCAAACGCTTGCTGTCCATTTCAGCCTGTATGGCTTGGTGAATCACCTTGCGTTTTTCCATCGCCGCCTGATAATCAATTTCCATATCCTCGATCTTATCCAGCGTAAACTCATCACCCCGATCTTCTCCCAACAAACCCACCGCATCGGCGCGACATTGGCGACAATGGCGCATCATGTTCATATCGCCGGAACAAGCATCTTGCAGATCTTGCAACTCATCGGGCGTAGGACCGCGCTGCCCCATAACGCCATAGAAAGTGCCATGCTCGGCTTCTGCAATCAGCGGCATCACATTGTGCAAAAACGCGCCTTTGGATTTAACGACTTTACTGACTTCCGCCAAATGTTGATCGTTGACACCTGGAATCATCACCGAGTTGACCTTAACCAAAATGCCTTTGGCAATCAGCATTTCCAGGCCTTTTTGCTGTTGTTCAATCAGGATTTTCGCGCCCTTTACGCCTTTAATGCGTTTATTGTTCCAGAAAATCCACGGATAAATTTTCGCGCCTATTTCAGGATCAACGCAGTTAATGGTGATAGTGACATGATCGATATTGTGCTTGGACAATTCCTCTACCGAATCGGGCAAGGCCAGTCCATTCGTTGAGACGCACAATTTAATATCGGGGGCTTCTTCACTCAAGCGCCTGAATGTTTCAAAGGTGCGTTCGGGATTGGCTAACGGATCGCCCGGACCGGCAATACCCAACACCGTCATTTGCGGAATATTGGCCGCCACCGCCATAGTTTTTTTAACCGCCTGATCCGGAGTCAATACTTCAGAAACCACGCCGGGACGTGATTCATTACTGCAATCATATTTACGGTTACAATAATGGCACTGGATATTACAAGCCGGCGCAACAGCAACATGCATGCGGGCAAAGTAGTGATGAGCATCTTCCGAATAGCATGGATGATTCTGCACCTTTTCCCGGATAGAATCGGGCAGCGAATCCATTTGATTGTCGGTTGTACCGCATGAACTGGCTGAACAGCCGCCTTTTGATGCGGGAGCATCGTTTAATACTGGCAATTGCATGGTATTGACCTCGTAAGTTACATTTACTTTATGTAAAAGCACAGGCCGTGCCAACGCCAGTATTTTATTTTATACTATTGATTTATATAATTATTGTCTTTCGTGGATGGGTGGTATTGTTGCAAATGCAACAGTCATTTTTTCAAGTGTTGTAATGTATGGCACAAAAAAAACGTTTCGCGGAAATATTGTGAGATATTCGTAGGATACCCATTGAATCAACTATATTCCGCGTAGGGCTATAAGATATATTGCGAAATGTATCGACGCTATGAGTTAGAGTATGCTTAAAATAGAATTGTATCATTGCCAAAATTAACCGATACATTTTGTACTTGTATAAATCGTTTGCTATCCAAATATAAAATAGCTAAATATTTGAAAAATAAGTTGGGTACTTTCCCTTAAATTACAGATAGATGTTGATCGCGCGTAAATCACTTTCTTTGAAGAATTCCAGACTCATTTTAACGTGAAGCTGTGACAAATCCAACCAGACAAAAAGGAGATAAATCTTATGTTCCCAATCGGTGATGATAATACCTCTCGCAGAACTGTTCCGCTGGTCACGTATGCCTTGATCGCCCTGAACGTCCTGTTTTTCTATGTGGAACTGAGTAGCGGTGACACTTTTATTGCAAAGTGGGCTTTCGTTCCTAGCCGCTTCCTTGGCAATCCCTTCGGTGATTTTCTGACGCTCTTCACTTCCATGTTCATGCATGCCGGGTGGGCTCACCTGGGGGGCAACATGCTTTATTTATGGATCTTCGGTGACAATGTGGAAGACCGTTTCGGGCACATCAAGTTCACAATCTTCTACCTCCTCTGTGGGCTTGCGGCAACTTTCGCACAGTTGGCGTTTAGCCTCGGATCAGATGTGCCGAATTTGGGAGCATCGGGGGCGATTGCGGGGGTGCTCGGCGCTTACATTTTGCTGTTCCCACAGGGAAAAGTCAGAGTATTGCAGGGCCAACGAGTCATTCAAGTGCCCGCGCTCATAGCCATTGGATTCTGGATCGTTCTGCAGTTTTTTAGCGGCATCGGTTCCATTGCCAACACAGTGCAGACGGGGGGCGTGGCTTACATGGCACATATCGGCGGATTTCTGGCGGGTTTTGTGTTGACCTTTTTGTTTCGTGGGAGTCGCGGTGCGTAGCCCTGTAGGCCGGAATAAGACTGTTCGAGCGTAAGCGAGAACTGGTGTTTACGACACCCGGCTGCACGGCAAGCCGGAAACGCCACCACGCGCTACGCTAAGGTCTTATTCCGTCCTACATTGGGCTATGATAAGGATTTCAGGCACGAAAAATATGCACAGTTATTCGGCTGCACCATCGCCTTTTTTACCCTCAGTTGGAGAATTGTTGCCGGTGTTATCAGAATCGCCGCTACCACTTTCGTCAGAGTCTAAAGGATCTTCTTCATCCGGCGGATTGCCATCGTAAATGAGATATTCACGATGTTGCAGATAGGTGTTTTTTATAAAATCGTAGCGATTGCCGTCGGTTGCTTCGTCAAGCACTTTTTCAGAAGCCATTACACCGGCACGATGATCCGTTACATCCAGGGCACTGGTGCCTGCTGATGCGGCAGTACCTGCAAAACCGCCAAAGATGGAAACATAGGTTATAGGATCCATAAAGGCATCACCAAGCAGCCCGATGGCATCTCTGGGCGAACTGGGACCAAATAATGGCAGTACCAAATAAGGGCCGGATGGTATCCCCCAAAAGCCTAAGGTTTGACCAAAATCTTCATCATGTTTAGGCAAGTCAATTTTGCTGGCCCAGTCAAAAATACCCGCTACTCCGGCAGTTGTATTGATTATAAAGCGGCTAAAATCCATGCCACCTTGCAGCAATTTAAACTGCAAAATATCGTTGATGGTGACGCCTATATCGTTAATGTTGCTGAAAAAATTAGTTACACCGTCATCGATGGCGTTAGTGGTAACGTGCAAATAGCCTTTAGCAACCGGTTTTAATAAGTTTTTGTCGAAGCCGTCGTTAAACGACTGCGTGCCTTTATTCCAGCCTCGCCAGGGATCACTTTGCGCAGTCTCCTTAACCGTGCTGGTAGCACAACCGGCCAATGCCACAGCCGCTACGATGCTTGTTAATAATGGAAGCCTGGTAATCATAATTTTTTGCCAATTCATGAGTAGTCTCTTTGCGATGTCCAGTACTATAAAATCGAGGTGAATGAGAGAAAACCATCAAAAATGACCCTCCAACATACACTATATTGGGGAGGCCGGAGTGTTTGATTTTTTACACGCCTGGTTCATCAGCCGGTTGGCCCGGATGATAAACAGCATACACATAAACCGGGATAGCAAGATCGCCTAAATTATTTTCAATTAACGGCCACACATCATCCCAGTCTAAATCACCTACACCGGTCGCCAACCTCGGTAAAGCGATTGAAGTCAATTTCTCGGTGGCTATAATTTTTACCAATGCGCTTAATGCGTGTCTGACATTGTTCAGAGTCGCTTTGCCATGGCGATGGTCGTGGCTATCCATACCTTCCTGAGTGATCATATTCACAATACGGACATTATTCGGCCCACCCCACATCCAGGCCTCACCCGGCTTGGTGTTATGTTGATGGCACCAGCGATGAAAATCCTTGTGCATGGCGGGATATTTGTTGCGCAACTCCAGTGCCAAACCTTTATCCATAGGATCGTTTAGCCCTACTCCGTGAGCAATCGCTTGCGCCTTGCTCAATAGAATGTCACCTTCGACTTTGTATATCATAATATTCTCATTATTACGCTTTATTCAGATCATGTGGCCAAGTTGGTTTATGTCTTAACGCCCAACATATACAAAGGTTACCCTATTTTTGGTTTTTCTAAAACATTCCTGACTTTTGTTCCAAATAAATTATTAACAAACAAATTTGTTTTGATTGGCAGTTGGACTTAATAACTAATTATTTGCCATACATTTTATAATGTTTCAAAATAATTTTTCAGGATGTGCTCGGGAATGAAGAATATCGCTTGAGTCTGGCAAGCCTGGGCAGGCGGGCTTTTTGCCCGCCGTTTACAACAACGGCACCTTAAGTAAGTGTATAAACAATG
The DNA here is from genome assembly GCA_002256705.1 of Methylococcaceae bacterium NSM2-1. Lineage (GTDB taxonomy): Bacteria > Pseudomonadota > Gammaproteobacteria > Methylococcales > Methylomonadaceae > Methylobacter_C. The sequence continues at coordinate 4,739 of NQJI01000038.1, read as the reverse complement.
GAGCAGGTTACAAGCCTGCTTCACCGTTAAAACAACCCGCTTCAAGCTACATCGTAATACCATTCCAATAGCTCTTCCCCGCCCCAGTTCTCAGCATCGGCCGGGATAGTTTCAGGCGTTTCGTATAACGTCATTTGTCCGGGTTTTGGTGAAGTTACCAGTAAACTTTCTGCATAATCAACTGAGCAGCCTTGTTTGCCTGTTTCATCTTTTAGCCACTGCGCTGCCATAGCGATCGCATCTTGTCTGGTTTCACCAAAGCCGAAGACAGCATAATCGTGTTGCACATATAAAATGGTCATTGCTGCTCCAAATTCGTTAAGGCGATATCCTGTTATTATTTACCACGAAGACACGAAGGACGCGAAGTTTATGCTTTTTCTTCGTGATCTTCGTGATCTTCGTGTCTTCGTGGTGAGTATAAATGCGTAACTTTGGAATGGTATTTCATGGAAAAATAGCTAAATTTGCTTCATGGTAATATCCAGGGTCAAAATGCGATAAGCAATTTGCCTCGGCGTCATATTCAGGAGACGAGCAGCTTTGGCTTGTACCCAACCGCTTTGTTCCAGGGCAGCAATCACGCGTTCCCGGTCATCCATATTTTCATCATTAAAATCAATCACGGGTGTTTTTTGGGGTTTAAGATTGAGCCCGGCCTGGGCCACCACATCTTCAAGCCCGGTACTGACCATGACATCGCGATCGATGATGCCATTAGGGCTCATTATTGCCGCCCGCTCCAGACGGTTTGCCAGTTCGCGGACATTGCCCGGCCAGTCGTGCTTCATCAATATCCGAATGGCGCTTTCCTTGATTTCCAGAGGCCGTCCGCCTTGCTGATTTGAAATTCTGCCGAGCAGGAATTCGGATAATTCGGGAATATCTTCTGTTCTATCGCGTAATGCCGGCATCTGGATAGGCATCACATTGAGCCGATAATACAAATCTTCCCTGAACTTGCCTTCGGTGACTTCTTCTTCAAGATTGCGGTTGGTTGCTGCAATAATGCGGACATTGACTTTTATGGTATGCGTTCCGCCCACCCGCTCAAATTCACCTTCCTGCAATACTCGCAGCAGTTTGGCCTGGAACGATGCAGAAATTTCGCCGATTTCATCGAGAAACAAGGTGCCGTTATCGGCTAATTCAAAACGGCCTTTACGCTGACTGATAGCACCACTAAATGCCCCTTTTTCATGACCAAACAATTCAGATTCCAATAAGGTGTCGGGTAAGGCTGCGCAATTCAGTTTCAAAAAAGGGCCACTGGCGCAACCTGAATTAAAATGAATGGCATTGGCGACGACCTCTTTACCCGTGCCCGATTCGCCTCGAATCAATACTGTGGTATTCCATTTTGCAACCTGGCGGATTAAATCAAACACCTTTAACATAGGCGTTGAATGGCCGATGATGTTTTCAAAGCTGTAGTTCTTGATTAACGTCTGCTTGAGTTGATCACGTTCACTTTGCAGATTACGCTGTTTGCGTTCGATGACCCGCAACATTTTGACGCTTTGCGCAATCAGGTTGGCTATCATCTCCATAAACCGGGCCCGCTCTCCCAGAAACAGACTGTTATCGGGCTGGGCTGCCAGCACACCGATGGTGTCGCCTTCTTCTATGTAGATTGGCGAGCCAATAAAAGGTAATTCGGGGTCATACAACCCTAAGCGACCCAAAAAACGCGGCTCTTCAGACACCTTTTCAACGACGATGGTACTGCCCTCATCAAGTATGGCTCCCATCAATCCTTCACCCGGATTGTATCTGATTGGTTGATCAAGTTTATCAGCACCATCAGAGTGAACAGCGCTGACAACCATGCAGTTATTTTCTATCTCCCTTATTGTTATCATTCCTGAATGCATACCCGATCTTTTATGGAGTATCTCCAGAACCGCCTGTAATTTTGCATGCAAATCATGCGTGCTGTTTAATACCTGACTGATCAGATACAAGGTATCAAGTTCGGCTTCGATTAGTTGTATACGCTCAGGCATTATGCTAACCTCCTGGACTCCTGTCTGTGCAGAGGGAAACTTATTTTGAACCGGCATCCCTGATCATAATCAGGATCTATATCGATAAATCCCTGATGCTGGTTAACAATCTCCTTTGCCATGACAAGTCCCATACCCGCCTGATCTCCCCCCATGGGGCGAGTGGTATAAAAAGGTTCAAATACTTTTGTGCGTTTTTCAAACGGAATACCCGGCCCGCTGTCTTCAATGCTGACATAAATCAAATCAGCGTCAGCATCCGTAGTAATTTTTATCCGCTGTTCTCCACTCTCTGATGTGCTTACCGCTTCAATCGCATTGTCTATCAATTGTTTAAATAATATGCGCAGGCGATTTTCCGAGCCCAGTATATTGGGTAACTCGGACTGTGGCTGCCAATGCACGTCTATGCCCTTGCTCCAGATCCTTTGGTTACTGAGTAATAACACTTCATGCAAAATTTGATTCAGATTAACCGGAATAACAGAGGCCTGCAGAATCTCTGGAATACATTTTTGCATAGTGGTTATGGCTTCTTCTCCGGATTGTTGAATCTGCTGTAATATCTGTAACAGGCCGGCATGTTGATCATCCCGCTTGTGCCTTAAAATCTGTTCGGCCGCCCTGATTTGGTTCATTGGCATTTGAATTTGGTGCATCGCGCCCAGCAATGTTTCCCTGATGCTACGCACCCTTTCATCCTCGGACATGATGGTTTTTAAGGTCTGAATATGTAACTCTTCCATCTGCCGGCGTTGCCGGGTGATATCTGTTATCGTGAGGATCAGATACCGTTTGGAAGCATTCTCAAAAAACGCATCGGCATTAACTTCATTCTCCATAAACCAGTTTCCGGCACAGGAAAACCAGCGGGCTCTCCGGTTGCCTTTGCCCTCTATTTTAAATTCACGGTTGGTAAAGCCCTGTTCGTTGCTTTGTGTGTGCTGCCATAAATCCCCCATCTCATTACGCAACAACTGTAAAAATAATGTTGCAGGCTCGCCTTTATCAAGATCACTGACCAGTGCTTTATACATGTGATTATCTAAAATTACCCGATCCTGATCATCGATAACCACCATGGCAATGGGTGATGAATTGATGACTGATTCAATCAATAATTTTTGATTGATAACCTTTTTTTCGGATTCGTAGGACTGGGTAATATCTCTATGCATGCCTATGAAATGCGTAATCGCTCCCTGCTCATTTAACATGGGAGCTATAGTCAAATCAGCAAGATAGCGTTGACCGAATTTATGCCGGTTACACAAGGTCCCGCGCCATGTTTTCTTAGCGCTGATGGTATGCCACAAGTCGTAGTAGACATGGCGGGGTGTCGACTTGTCGGACAATTTCGATTCATTTTCACCCAGAATATCAGCCGATTGATAACCGGTGACTTTGGAAAACGCTTCATTAACGTAAAGTATGTTGGCTTTTTTATCGGTAATAGAAATAGCCATCGGCGCCTGTTCAACCGCCTCAACAAATAAGCTGTAAGGCATCCGGTCATTGTTACCATTTAAATACCCGTCTCCGAGGAAATTGGGAGCAAGCTCATCAATGATGCTTTCCATATTGGTATGCATCTGTAAATATTGCAATGAGGTTTTTTTCATAGATTGTGACCCGGGGTTGATGGATATTGACAATGTTATCAGCAAAAATTGTGCCCATCTTGATACGGATGCCTTGCGCGTACGCCATCATTCCAGCTCACAACCCTGGCCTGACAAGCAAATTCATGAAGCATGTGGGCTCATAAATCATCCCTTTTTGTAAGGTTTACGACACAATTATTATTATCGGCGCAGGGTTGTATTACTTGCAACAGTTTTCATGCACTGATTTTGTCCCTTATTGCACAGCACTCGTCCGGCAAACTGGCCATATCTGTGTAATTATAAAATTGGCATAATTGATGCTTTAAAAAATTCAAAAGGCTTACAAACAGCCCCCACAATGTGGAAAAAAAACAGTGAGTGAATATCTTTTACTTTTATTGGGCACGGCTCTGGTCAATAACGTGGTTCTGGTAAAGTTTTTGGGGCTATGCCCGTTTATGGGTGTGTCAAAAAAACTGGATTCCGCATTGAGCATGGGTTTGGCAACAACTTTCGTGCTGACCTTGGCGGCAATGACCAGCTGGATACTGGAGCATTTTATTCTCGTTCCTTTCAACATCCAGTTTTTGCGCATACTCGCCTTTATTCTGGTGATTGCCGCCGTGGTTCAGTTTACAGAAATGGTGGTGCATAAAACCAGTCCGGTACTGTATCAAATACTGGGTATTTTTTTGCCTCTGATTACTACCAACTGCGCAGTCCTGGGCGTGGCGTTATTGAACGTTCAGGAACAATACGGTTTTATGCAAAGCATGATTTTTGGTTTTGGTTCAGCAGTAGGCTTTACGCTGGTGATGGTGCTTTTTGCGGGTTTGCGTGAGCGTTTGGCGTTGATGGCAGTCCCGGCGTTATTTGCCGGGACACCGATTGCGTTTATCACCGCAGGTATTTTATCACTGGCATTTATGGGGTTTGCCGGGCTTAATACAAAAATGTGACAGGAAAGCAGCCATGTATGTTTTATCCGCGATTGTCAGTTTAACCTTGTTAGGGCTCACTTTAGGCTTTTTGCTGGGTATAGCCGCCAGGTACTTGAAAGTTGAGAGCAGTCCGATTGTCGATGAACTGGAGTCCTTGTTGCCTGGTTCACAATGCGGCCAATGCG
>NQJI01000273.1 GCA_002256705.1 Methylococcaceae bacterium NSM2-1 | reverse complement strand
GTTCTCTGCGATGTTGATGGCGGGTCTGGATGGTATTCAAAACAAAATTCATCCAGGCGATGCCATGGATAAAGATTTGTACGACCTACCCAGAGAGGAAGCCAAAAACATTCCACAAGTTTGCCATTCATTTGATCAAGCATTGGAAGCCTTGGATAATGATCGTGACTTTCTAAAAAAAGGCGGCGTTTTCACTGATGACGTCATTGATGGTTATATAGCCCTGAAAATGGAAGAAGTAACACGCATACGCATGAGTACACATCCTGTAGAATATGATATGTACTACAGCTTATAAGGCTTAAGCCTGTTTCAGGCAGTCCCACGCTGACTCAAAACCCCGCAAGTTACATGGCTTAGCGGGGTTTTTTATGCCCAGACGTTCCTATACGAAACCACTAAAACCCGCTATTTTTGTCCCTTTCATGTCCCCCCTTTTTTTTAAAATTCCTGTTGAATCTTAAAAAAACAACCAAAAAAAGGACAGTTATGTCACTAACAGGTACAAAGATCAAGAAGGCCAAGCCTTTCATAAAAGAATATCAAATGGGGTTCAGTAATAGACTTTTGTTGGTAATCCAAAAAAGGGAAAAAGACCTGGCGTTATGAATTTAGGTTTGATGGTAAAAAGGACAAATACCATTACGACAACTATCCAGAAATCAGCCTAGAAAATGCCCGCAAGATTCACGCAGTAGCCAGACAGCTTGTCGAGTTTGGAAAGCATCCTTCAACGCTACTCGATAACCCTGGAGCTAAGCAGTTGGTTATTGATGGTTGCAGTATTACAGAGATTGAGAGCAAAGCAGCCGCCACCAAGGAAGTGGAAGCAATACAAGCCCTGTTTACTTTTGGAGATGCCGCTAATAAATACAAAACGAGTGGGTTGATATGAAATGGAAAAACCCCGATACAGGTTGGTCACCTGTTAGGCTGCACCTTTTACCCAAGCTGGTTGGCACGCCGCTTGAGATAATCGATGTCGCCATGGTCAGGGAATTGATTTATGACATTAGGGAGCATAAAGGTGTTGCAACTTCTCTTTCATGCCATGGGTGGGCAGATAGGATATTCAGCTATGCCATAGAGCATGACTATTGCAAACATAACCCGGCGGCCTTGATTAAGGCGGCGCGAGTCGGCAACCGCAACAAACGTACTCGTTGGCTAACAACCCCTGAAATCAAACGCTACTTAACCGGCCTTTATCAATCCAATGGTTATCGAGGGTATAAGCTGGCGCTACACCTGCTCTTAATGTTGGCGTTAAGAAAGGCTGAATTGTGTGGCGCGGCGTGGGGTGAAATAGACTTTGAAAAAGGCGAATTGCTGATTCCATCAGGTAGGATGAAAACCAAAAAAGATCACCTGGTTATTCTCCAAACTCAGGCAATCGAAATGCTGCAAGAACTGCAAAGATTAGGCGGCGGTAGTCCGTGGGTGATGCCGATGCCCACTAAACCAAGTCGAGCCATGCATAGCAACAATATAGATGCTACTCATGGCGCGGCACTGGCAGTCGGTGACATTATCGATTACAACATCCACGACCACCGCCACACAGCATCAACACATTTGAGAGAACAAGGCCATTCCCCCGAAGTGGTAGAAACCGCCCTAAGTCATGCTATCCCTGGCATGGCTGGCACATACTCACATGCTCAGTACAAAACACAACGGCGTGAAATGCTGCAATCATGGGCTAATTTATGCCATATGATCGTTTTACTACCGATGATATTCTTGAGATTAACGACGTCAATTCATTTCCTTCCGGTATAAAAAGCATTTCATTTTAATACCCATAAAATATGTTATCAATATTAAAATAAGAGCCGATAACAAACGCCAAAACTGGTGAAGGAGGAAGGAAATAGGGGCACGAAAATACGGCGAAGAAGAAGTGTGGGGTGAAAGCCTACATAAGCTGGGGAAATCAAACCCAATAAATACCTCGCTTGGAAAAGTCCGTGCGAGGGTCGTTTGTGTGGCTCCGTTTATGGTGGATTGCCTAGAGCGGCGAATCCACTCTGCAGTTGAACCGCCGTAAGGCTGTACAGCTCTTATCCGCCGTAAGGTCGTCGGAAAGGCAGC
>NQJI01000272.1 GCA_002256705.1 Methylococcaceae bacterium NSM2-1 | reverse complement strand
CTTTCTGAGCAGATAACTTCGCTTCCCGCTTTGTTGCCCATGCCTTGGCTAAAGTCTTGTTGTCAAATGTCTCCGATTCTTGATGAACTATTGCATCGTTTTTAGCAATTCTTATTTGTGCGCGGTAGGATATTTTGTCTGACTTTTTTATATTGAGTGATCGTAGCCATAAAATGCTCAAATAGTATTTTGAGGATATATTGTGCAACTAATATCGATAAATTTCTAAAAATATACAGGAATAATATAAGAATAAAAATGATAGAACTCAATAAAAACAATCGACAATACACTATTAATAAGGCGTCGAGATTTTGTGTTGCCCCAATGCTGGATTGGACGGATAGACATTGTCGTTTTTTTCATCGGCTGATTTCACAACATGCTTTATTGTATACGGAGATGGTTACGACCGGGGCGTTAATGCATGGTGATCACCACCGATTTTTGCAATTTAATGCGGCTGAAAACCCACTGGCTTTTCAATTGGGTGGCAGTAATCCACATGAGTTAGCTATCTGTGCCCGGATGGTTGAAGACTATGGTTATACGGAAGTGAATTTGAATGTCGGCTGCCCCAGTGACCGGGTTCAAAATGGCCGTTTTGGTGCCTGTTTAATGGCCGAGCCGGAACTGGTCGCTGAATGTGTTGCGGCGATGTCTCGGGCGGTTGCAATTCCTGTCACCATTAAATCAAGAATTGGTATTGATGAGCGTGATTCTTACCCGGAGCTGGCGCATTTTATTACTACGGTTGCCAATGCCGGCTGTAGAACATTTATTGTTCATGCCAGAAAAGCCTGGTTAAGCGGCTTGTCGCCCAAGGAAAACCGTGAAGTCCCGCCGTTACGCTACGATCAGGTCTATCAACTGAAAAAAGATTTTCCGCAGTTGGAGATTATAGTGAATGGCGGCATTACTTCATTGGATCAGGCTGAAGAAATGCTGGAAAATGTTGATGGTGTCATGATGGGGCGAGAAGCTTATCACAACCCTTATATATTAGCGGATGTTGACAGGCGTTTTTTTGGTGCAGATAGCGCCCCCCTTTCACGTCATGCGATTGTGGCGTTATTAATACCTTATATTCAGGAACAGCTTAAAACCGGAGCCCGTTTAAACAGTGTATCCCGGCATATTTTAGGTCTTTTTCACGGCGAACCGGGAGCCAGAGCCTGGCGCAGAACTATCAGTGAAAATGTCAGTAAATCTGGCGCAGACGAAAATGTGATACTGGAGGCCTTAAAGTTTACGTCGCAATGATGTCTAAAAGGCGCAAGGTTAATAAAACCCTTTCCTGTTGTATTTTGTAAAAATTCTGGACATGTTCAAAATATGGCAGCAACGTAAAGGGTAGTGCTATACTTTCGACACTTTTTTTATAAGTGAGACTAATAAGTGAAACTTAAAACCATGGAAGAACATTTCGCCGGAATTATTGAAGGGGTCGGTGAAAACCTAGAACGTGAAGGCTTGGTTGATACGCCAAAACGCGCAGCCAAAGCATTCAAATTTCTCAATAATGGTTACGAGAAAACGCTGGATGAGGTGCTTAATGGTGCTATTTTTACCGCCGATACGGAAGACATGGTGATTGTTAAGGATATTGAATTATATTCGTTATGCGAACATCATTTACTGCCGTTTATTGGGAAATGCCATGTGGGTTATTTGCCGCAAGGTAAAGTATTGGGTTTGTCCAAAGTGGCTCGTATCATTGACATGTATGCGCGGCGTTTGCAAATCCAGGAAAAACTCACCAAACAAATAGCGGATGCGATTGAGCTTTCAATTGGAGCAAGAGGTGTGGCGGTGGTTATTGAAGCCAAGCATTTATGTATGATGATGCGGGGTGTTGAAAAACAAAATTCAGTAATGACGACTTCAGTGATGACGGGCATTTTCCGTAAAGAAATTAGTACACGCTCAGAGTTTCTAAATCTGATTAACAGATAAACTGTTTATGATTAACAAAAAAATTGGTGTTCTATTGGCAAATCTGGGTTCGCCAACTGCACCTACAACGTCGGCTGTTCGGCGGTTTCTTAAGGATTTTCTGTGGGATCCTCGTGTCGTCAATCTGCCTCGCCCTCGTGGTGGGTGATATTGCATTTTTTTGTGTTGCCATTTCGACCTGCTCGATCAGCAAAAGCTTATCGTAAGGTTTGGCATGAAAAAGGTTCGCCTTTAACTTATTTGACCCGGGAGTTAACCGAGAAAACAGCTGATCAACTCAGCACAAAAGGGATTACAACAGATTTTGTGATGCGATATGGCGAACCTTCCCTGGCAAACCAATTAAGAGCTTTTAAAAAAGCAGGCATAACTGATTTGATCATATTGCCTTTATATCCTCAGTATTCTTCGACCACTACGGCATCCATATATGATCATATGGTCAAAGAACTTAATAAATGGCGACATCTGCCCAATATTCAATTTATCAGCGATTACCATCAGGATAAACATTATATTGCTGCGGTATCTGAATCCATTGAACAGGCGTGGCGCGAGCAGGGAAAAAATGAACTGTTAATAATGTCCTTTCATGGTTTACCCGCGCAACTGACTAAATGGGGTGATCCTTATTTTCATCAGTGTCATAATACAGCGGCTTTGATTGCTGAAAAACTGGGCCTCAATGAAAAAGAATGGATGATTGTCTTTCAATCACGTTTTGGCAAGGCAGAATGGCTAAAACCTTATTGTGTAGACACGTTGCAAAACCTTCCAGGGCAAGGTATTAAAACGGTTGATGTTGTTTGTCCAGGGTTTGCAGTTGACTGTCTGGAAACGCTGGAAGAAATAGCAATGGAGAATAAATCAATATTTATGAAAGCCGGTGGAACAAACTATCGGTATATCCCTGCTCTTAATGATTCAGTCGCCCACGTTAACGCAATCGTTAATTTGCTTGAACAAAAAATTTAAGTGGCTATAGTTATTTATATTAAAGGTATGGTTTTTGTCGTGCTCGATAAATGAAGAGTTAAAGCAACAATGAAAGAAACAATATTGCAAAGTTGGCAAGGTGTTTGGCCTACCGTCAAATCCAGCAATCCCTTAGTTACGGGTGCCGGTGTCATTGACGAAAGTGCCTTCAATACTATAGAAGTCGATAAAGTGTTTGATGCTGTTAATCATGCATCAACGACAATAGGACAAGCGGTGTTGTTTCGTTCTTTAACGCAACCGCTGGATGCACTTGATGAAATTAAGGCTAAACAGGAAGCCGTTCAGGAGCTACGTAATAATCCCGCTCTAAAAGATGCTCTTGAACAGATCATGGAAACCGCGGCCAGTCATGAAAAAAACTTTTATTTACTCTTGTTTGGTGAATTTCTGGGCACCTTTGGCACGGCCAGAGAAGAGCATGAAATAGAAGGTTATGGCTATCTGCAATACAAAAGAGGCATTAAGTTTATGCTTGAATTGGTAGCCCAGATTCAAGCTGCCGAGACACCACAAAGTATTTATTTAAAAACACTGTTTGACAAAATAAAAGCTTTCGCCGATACACGAGCTTATTCATTAATGGAAGGCCCTGCTTATATCGCAGAAAGCGGTATTCAATCCAAAGAGGAAAGAAAGAGCTCGTTTTCGCCCGCTATTATTTTCAGACCACGCCTGTTCAAGCCGTTGCTGATTGCAATGGGTTTCGGATTTATCTGGGCATTGGCGCATTTTTTTCCAACGGATATGTTTAACATTTCTGTTGAAGCAATCCCCACTGCGACCATCTTCTTTGTACCTTTGTTGCTGGTCTATTACCCAGTGGTTGGGAGCTTTGATCGTGACAGCTGCATTATTCCGTTAAGAAATGAATTTAAAAATTCAACTGATGTTGCAGAAACCCTCGATGCTTTAGGT
>NQJI01000271.1 GCA_002256705.1 Methylococcaceae bacterium NSM2-1 | reverse complement strand
CTATCACGGAAGTGATTAAATCGGTTAACGATGAATTTGGTGCGCCGACAGTATTGGTCAACAATGCAGGTATTACGCGGGATAATTTGTTGATGCGGATGAAGGATGATGAATGGGATGACATTATTGACACCAATTTAACGTCCGTTTTTCGCATGAGCAAAGCCGTGTTGCGTGGCATGATGAAAGCTAAAACCGGTCGTATTATCAATATTTCATCCGTGGTTGGTTTTACTGGTAATGCAGGACAGGCAAATTATGCAGCAGCGAAAGCGGGCATGGTTGGATTTGCTAAATCAATGGCGAAAGAAGTTGGTTCACGCAATATTACAGTGAATACTGTCGCGCCTGGATTTATTGATACCGACATGACCAAGGAATTGAGTGATGAAATTAAAAATGCCTTATTGGCATCGATTCCCTTGTCTCGTTTAGGCGAGGCAAAAGAAATTGCCCATGCTGTTGCATTTCTTGCTTCGGCAGGTGCCGGCTATATTACCGGTGAAACCATTCATGTCAATGGTGGGATGTTTATGCCTTAATATGGTGACATTGTTGTAATATTAAGTATAATTGCCCCGCCGTCTGGATTTGCCGGAGACGGGATTTCAGTCAAAACTAATAACAATATCATTGTAAGTTTCTCAAGATCGAAAAACTTACAATGTTTGAGGATAATAATTATGAGTAACATTGAAGAACGAGTAAAAAAGATTGTTGCAGAGCAATTAGGTGTTAAAGAAGATATCGCTACCGATGCTTCATTTGTAGATGATCTTGGTGCTGATTCTCTGGATACAGTTGAACTCGTCATGGCTCTTGAAGAAGAATTCGAATGCGAAATTCCAGACGATGAGGCTGAAAAAATTACAACAGTTCAGCAAGCTATCGATTACGTGCAAAAAAACGCGTAAGATTGATTTTCAGTGGATGAGCTTATAAGTTCATCCACTGAGTAGTTGTTCGCAAATAAAGTGTACAAAATATACGCACACTTCGGTGGGATTCTGGATTGTTAGGTATAAATTGTTCAAGTTGTTTTAAGGCAGCTTTTAGGTTACTACCCCTTCATTCCCATCTTTACTTTTCTTACGGTACATTACATTGAGCAAACGTCGAGTTGTAATAACTGGATTAGGTGCAGTTACGCCCATAGCCAACACTGTCCCAGAAACCTGGGATGGTATAATTAATGGTATAAGCGGTATAAGTCCAATTGATTCTTTTGACATCTCATCTTTTGCCAGCACTTTTGGCGGCGTCATAAGAAATTTTGATATTGCCCAGTATATTTCCGACAAAGATGCCAAGCGTATGGATGGTTTTATTCATTACGGTATTGCTGCTGGCTGTCAAGCTATTGAAGACTCGGGGCTAGAAGTCACCGATGCCAATGCTGAACGCATCGGCGTTGCTATTGGTTCGGGAATAGGGGGCATTACCGGCATTGAGGAATGTTATGCAACTTATGAGAAAGGCGGGCCACGTCGTATATCGCCTTTCTTTGTTCCTGGTAACATTATCAATATGATTTCGGGCAATCTTTCAATCAAATACGGTTTAAAGGGGCCAAACTCTGCCATCGTTACAGCTTGTGCTACAGGCACGCATAACATTGGCGATGCTGCGCGATTAATTAAATATGGCGACGCCGATGTGATGATTGCAGGCGGAGCAGAGCGCTGTACTACATCGCCGACGGCAATGGGAGGATTTGCTGCTGCCAAGGCCTTGTCCCGCCGTAATGATGATCCGCAAGCCGCAAGTCGTCCCTGGGATAGAGATCGTGACGGCTTTGTGCTAAGTGATGGTGCCGGCGTAGTTGTTCTTGAGGAACTGGAACATGCCAAAGCCCGTGGCGCAAAAATTTATGCCGAAGTAGTTGGTTTTGGCATGAGCAGTGATGCCTATCACATAACAACGCCTTCTTCTGGTGGTGAAGGTGCTGCACGGTGTATGAGAAATGCCTTGCGTGATGCGGGATTAAATACGGATGATGTTGATTACATCAATGCACATGGCACATCGACGCCGGCGGGTGATATAGGTGAAACTCATGCGATGAAAGCCGCATTGGGTGATTATGCCTATAAAGTTGCAATCAGCTCCA
>NQJI01000270.1 GCA_002256705.1 Methylococcaceae bacterium NSM2-1 | reverse complement strand
ATTCCGGCCTACGGAGCTAGGAAAGAAATAAAATCCGTTTAAATCCGTCCCTTCAGTGCTATCTGTGTTCCCGTTAAAGCCGGCATGCGTAGGGCGCGTCGCGCGCGCCTTGGGCAACTCAATGACAACGGCGCGAGCCCAACAAAACTCATTTTAACAGCGGTTTAATAACTTCCATTATTTTCTCCCTGGTAAATTCACCCGGTTGCTGATGTATGATCTGTCCTTGCTGGTTAACAACAAGGGTAAAGGGTACTGCATCAGCACCATTGCCCAGTTGATGAGCCAGGGCAATGCCGGATACACCGCCGATTAATATCGGGTAATTTATTTTAGCTGAGGCCAGATATTCTTCAACAGAATCCTGATCGTCTATAGCGATGCCAATAAATTGCACTCCATAAGCTGCGTATTGTTCCTGCAGGGCAATAAATTCGGGAATTTCTTTAAGGCAGGGTGGACACCAGGTTGCCCAGAAATTGATTACACGTATTTTTCCTTGCCATTCTGAAATGTTGTGTTGATTACCCGATACATCAGGCAGGTTAAAATCAGGTAAAGTCGTTGGGCTGATTTGTTCAACGGGTGATAAAAATCCGCGGGCCAAAATACCGCCACCCAAGGCAAGCACTGCAGCAATGATAATTAGCCCTGTTGGTTTCATGATTTTACCCGTTGCAGAGTTTTGATAAAGGTTTCGGCATCCTGATAGCCGATAACTCGATGTGCCGTCAATTCCTGGTTGTCAGCGCCAAAAAATAAAATGGCGGGCGGCCCGATGAGATTAAATTTTGCCAACAGGGCTTTGTCATCCCCAGAATTTTTGGTGACATCCGCTTGCAATAGCACAAAACCGGTAAGAGACTGTTTCACCTTATGGTTTTTAAAAGTATAAGCTTCCATTTCCTTGCACGATATGCACCAGTCGGCATAAAAATCCAGCATGACCGGCTGATGATTAGCGCCTGCTTGCTGTATTCTGGCTTCCAGGGCCGATAAAGAGGCAACCCTTTCAAAAACAAGCCCCTGTTCATTCGCTTGAGCATTGTTTACACCCAATCCATGTAGCGGCTTTAAAGGGTTGTTGTTGCCCATGCTAAAGCCGATCAGCAGTAACAGGCCATAGGCGAGCATCATTAAACCGACGCCTTTCCATAACTTGCGCCAGCCGGAACTGTTCTCAGGTAGCGGATCAATGGCATTGAGATAAATGGCGGGCAGGATTAACAGCATCGCCCAGAGAAGGATGGTGATGGCGGGCGACAATATACGGCTGAGCATCCAGACTGCAACTGCCAGCATGATAACCCCGAAAACAGCCTGGGTTGAATTAAGCCAGCTTCCGGCTTTGGGCAGCAGTTTTCCGGCGGAAGCACCCAATAATAGTAGCGGAACACCCATCCCCAAGCCCATGGCAAACAAGGCGCTGCCCCCTAACACTGCGTCGCCGGTCTGACCTATATAAATCAGCGCACCCGCCAATGGCGCAGCGACACAAGGTCCTACAATCAGCGAGGATAATGCGCCCATGATGGCCGCTCCCCAGAGCGAGCCATCTTGGTGTCTTACACTGGAGTTATGCAGCCTGGTCTTTAGCGAGTTGGGTAGTTCAAGACTATAAAAGCCAAACATGGAGAAGGACAGTAACACAAAAATGGCACTGAACAGGCCGATTATCCAGGGTTGCTGAAAAGTCGTTTGCAAATTGCTGCCGAATAGCGCAGCGAGTATACCAAAAACCGTGTAGGTGAAAGCCGAAGCCACGACATAACTGAGGGACAGTAAAAACGCCCGGGCGGTGGTAATTCGATTGCCATGACCCACGATAATGCCTGACAAAATGGGAATCATCGGAAAAATACACGGAGTTAGCGATAACAATAGCCCGAAACCAAAAAAACTGAGCAATGTCATCGCCAGGCTGTCATCCTGCAATGATTGCACAATCTGATCCTGTTCGGAAAGCGCGGGCGTTGGGTTGGTATTGGCAAGCGCCGCGATTTCCTGGCTTGCGGGAAGTTCCAGAGCGATTTCTTTAGTCATCGGCGGATAACACACGCCACGATCAGCGCATCCCTGATACTTTGCCAGCAGGGTAATCGGTTGCGCCGATCTGTTTGTGCGGAT
>NQJI01000269.1 GCA_002256705.1 Methylococcaceae bacterium NSM2-1 | reverse complement strand
AGTTCATTTTAAAAATTCACTACCTTATACAGGCGTCAATATGATGGGCGAAGACCGTGATTTGACTAATCTGCACACGCATGGACTGCATGTTTCACCGGCAGGGAATTCGGACAACGGGATGTTAAGTTTCATGTCCGGCGATACCTTCGATTATGAATTTGATTTATCCCTGCATCCTGGCGGCAATTTGAACTTTTACCACCCGCACCGGCACGGCAATACCGCAGAACAACTGTGGGGCGGCATGGCTGGCGCGTTGGAAGTGGCTGATGAGACCACTGCTCTGGCGGCTTATGAAACGCATACGATGGTGTTAAAAGACATCAGCCTGGACGGTTCGGCTCCGGCTGCTCATACCATGGATGATTTTATGAGCGGCAAGGAAGGCGATGTCATGATGGTCAATGGCAAAGTCAATCCGGTGCTGAACATGAAGCCGGGGCAAGTGCAACGCTGGAAAATTGTCAATGCCAGCAATGCACGATTTTATAAACTGAGCTTGGGCAGCCATACTTTGCAGGTGATAGGGTCAGACGGCGGCTTACTGAATAAGCCTTATGCGCAAAGCTCGATTTTATTATCACCAGGCGAACGTGTTGATGTCATGGTCAAGGCATCAACCACCAAGGGTTATTACAAATTGCTATCCAATCCTTATGATCGCGGTATGAGCATGATGAGTGGCGGCAGTAGTCAACAAATTACCTTGTTGACAGTCAACGTTACTGGTACCGCGGTAACTAACAGTATTCCTACTACCATTAATGCTAATGCAGTAAGACTCGCTGTACCCGCAGGCACACCGACGCGGCAGATTACCCTGAGTATGGGTATGATGGGCGGTATGGAAGCTTATATTAACGGCATAGCGTTTTCGGCAACCAATGCTTATACCGCGCATTCCAGTTTGAACACCTATGAAATATGGGAAGTTTTCAATAACAGCATGATGGATCATCCTTTCCATCAGCATGTCAATCCGGTCCAGGTGATTTCGATTAGCGGCGGTGACAGCGCCTATAAATCGCTTTATACCACTAGTCCTGCCTGGAAAGACACAGTCATTGTTCCTAAAGGCGGCAGCGTTAAACTGTTAGTGCCTATTAAGGATTTTACCGGAACCACCATGTTCCATTGCCATATTCTCGAACATGAAGATATTGGCATGATGGGGTTATGGAAAATTCAGTGAGCTGACCGATCAACAAATGGGCTGTTGAAAAGATACCGTTAGTTTATTAATCATTAAATTCCGGTAAGTTGCCAGTTTTTTACAGGAAATGCCGCCGGACTCTTATCAGGGCGTTGAAAAACGCTCTGTTAGGTGGAGTTCAAATAATTTTCTGATTCTCACAAAGTTATTGCTAATTAAGCTGTGGTTTGCATAAAGCACATTTTAACCGCGAAGCCTCTTTTTGGCTATATGCAACAACACAAACACAGAGTTCGCACTATAGTATCAGCGTATTGCGCCACATTTGACGCCCCATACGGCGATTACGGTATTACTAATCCGCCACACGAGTTAATAATGTTACGCTGACCCTAATTGTCGCCATCGTTTCATTTCCGAAGAGGAAAAGATATGCGTCAACATCCTTGTCCGGGAAAAATCAGGGCTAGTATAGATTCTATTAATTGTTTGCTTGATTTTTAATGATTTGACATTCTTGCATTTAAATTAAAGGAACAATCAACAAGGCAACAATGTTGACCATTTTGATGATGATATTGACTGCAGGGCCGGCCGTGTCCTTGTAGGGATCGCCCACTGTATCGCCGGTAATCGAGGCTTTATGCGCAGGAGAACCTTTGCCGCCATAGTGCCCTTCTTCAATATATTTTTTGGCGTTATCAAAGGCCCCGCCGCCCACAGTCATGGAGATGGCAATATACAGACCCGAGATAATCGAACCTATCAGTACGCCGCCCAAGGCTTCTTTACCCAGGGTAAAGCCGACAATGATCGGAATGCAAACCGGCAATAAGGCCGGAACCAGCATTTTTCTGATAGCTGAAATCGTCAGTATATCGACTGCTTTGGAATAATCCGGTTTGGCTGTGTAATCCATAATCCCGGGAATTTCTTTAAATTGACGGCGGACTTCATTGACAATATCGCCGGCGGCTTTGCCTA
>NQJI01000037.1:13955-16498 GCA_002256705.1 Methylococcaceae bacterium NSM2-1 | reverse complement strand
GCCCTAGTTGATGCTAACACTGAATCCCGCCAGTGGGGTTTTCTGGGAGAGCCGCGGGTCAACGTCTTGACATTAAATCTGGCGTTGGCCGCCATTCCGGTCGCCAGTGCGGATATGAACAACGATACCGACCGCTTTACACTGCCTCCCAACAAGCAGTACATCGAACTCTGCCAAAAAGAGGCGTTGCTTCAGCATCGGGGTAAGATCGAGAAGGAACGAAATCTGCATCAGCACGGATATTTTTGGGTGGAATATGAGATACAGGCGGGCGATGGTGCGGAGTGGATTGTATTGTGCGACTTGAAATCCGGGAAAATCATCCGTGAGCAAAAGCTGATTGATGATGCATCCTGATGGTTTTTCTAGCGATTGGCTCGGATCAGTCTCTGGAATCCCGTCCGCATCGGGTTCCGATCTCCTTTTTTGGGCGTTTGCCGGCAGCGGGGCTGTTTTTGGTTAGACTACTATTCTTTTCATTTTTCACCGCCCTGGTTACGATGGTCCTGATAGTCATAAAAATGCCCTACGGCACTTTATTGTGTAAGAATGTTCTGTCCAAAGGACTCTCTTCAATAGAGATTTTTAAAGCGAACATAACCTAAGGCGAGAGGCTAAAGTATGGAACAAAGGACAAAGAGAAAAATATTTGTTTACTTGCCATGGGTACTGATTCTTGTTGTTTTGGGGGCAGTCACGCTATATGGCTATTATGGAGAGAGTTACAATCCATTTGAGACGAAATTCATCAAGGTTGATCTACTATCAACGATGAGGAGTCATCTTCTCAAAGCCATTGAGGCCGAGAAGAATGCTGTTCTAGCTATTACCGATGAGGCATCAGAAGATTTTGCCGCCCAAGCTCGCCACGCTGCCGATGACGTAGAAAGCAGTCGGAAGGAAATCGAATCCATCATCCATCAGGAGAAATTCCCACGAGAGACTGAGATGATAAATGAATTCAATTCATGCTGGTCACAATATAGAAAATTAGATGAAACCATTCTGGATCTTGCAATTCGAAACACCAATATCAAGGCCCAAAAAGTCTCCACGACCCAATGTGCCCAAGAAATTGAGCGTTTTGAAGAGAGCTTGAACCGCCTCATCCACCAGAACACGCATGGCAGCCAGTGTAATGAGGTGGTCATGCTCTCGTATGAAGCACTCACTGCCAGCCTGAAAATATTTGCTCTCCACAAGACTCATATTGAAGAGGCGTACGATCAAGAAATGGATAAAATCGAGCAAAGCATCAAGTCTTATGACGAATCAGCCAGGAAAGCGCTTGGATCTCTTCGTAGCATTGCCGGCCCAAGTGAGAATGAAGCTCTGAAGAATGCAGAGACTGCATACGAACGATTCATGAACCTGACTGGTGAAGTCTTGAAGCTTTCCCGGATGAATACGAATATTAAGTCAGCAGATCTATCCCTGGGAAAGATAAGGTTGATTTCTTCGCAATGCCAGGAAATTCTCGCCAACCTCCAGAAGACAGTTCAAGCTCAGGGTGATTATTCACTTCCCCGTTTAAAAAAGAGGGATTGAATAACTACGGCTCAGCCGTCTAATAATCAGGAGACGTCTTTGACAGATACAATCGATAACCGCATGATTATGAAATGTGTAGCCTATCAAAATGGCGTTAGCATCGGCGATGTGACGATCGAGGACATCAGTGAAGTGCTGAAACTTGAACACACCTTTGTCTGGCTGGGTTTACTCGAGGCCAACAGCGCGCTGTTAGCCAAAATCCAGGAGGAATTCGGTTTGCATGATTTGGCTATCGAAGATGCCTGCGCGGCGCATCAGCGTCCGAAGGTCGAGGAATTCGGCGAATCACTATTTATGGTGTTGCATACCGCCCATCTTGAAGGGGATCAGATCAAGTTCGGCGAAACTCATATTTTCATGGGGCCTCGCTTCTTGGTAACGGTTAGACATGGTTCTTCGCTTAATCACAGCAAAATCAGAGAGCGTTGTGAGGCCATGCCCAAGCAATTGGCCAAAGGGCCCGGATTTGCGTTGTATTCGATCATGGATTTTATCGTCGATAACTATGTGCCGGTCATCGACGGCTTGCAGGCACGGTTCGATGTGCTGGAGACGGCCATTTTTCAATACCGGCCCAGCCGTCAGACCATGGAAGGCCTTTATGAACTGAAGCGCGAGTTGCTGCTGCTGGAAGGCGCCATTACTCCGGTCATCGATATCTGCAACGAGCTGATGCGCTTGCAAAGTGGGGTTATTCCCAAGGATGTGTTGGTGTATTTTCGCGACATCGCTGATCACATCAAACGTATCGATCGGACGATTCATGGCATGCGCGAAATGTTGGTCGCGGCGATGCAGGTACATCTGACCTTTGAAACGGTACGGCAGAACGAAGTCGTCAAACGCTTAGCTGGCTGGGGGGCTATCCTGGCGATACCTACGATGGTGTTCAGTTGGTACGGAATGAATTTCAGGCACATGCCGGAGCTGGATTTGGAATACAGCTATCCGACGGTGGTCGGCGGCGTGGCGTTGGGCAGTCTGCTGCT
>NQJI01000037.1:12289-13922 GCA_002256705.1 Methylococcaceae bacterium NSM2-1 | reverse complement strand
AGATATTTTTCGGTGCGGCTGCTGGCGTAGGTAAAACTTACGCCATGTTGCTGGCAGCCAGGGAGAAAAGGGCCGAAAATATTGATATTATTGTAGGTCTGGTGGAAACGCATGGGCGCCAGGAAACTGCTACCCTGCTGGAAGGTCTGGAAGTGTTGCCGCTCAAACAGATTGACTATCGAGGTACGACCTTGCATGAGTTCGATCTGGACGCTGCCCTCAAGCGTAAACCCTCAATTATTCTGGTTGATGAACTGGCGCACACGAATGCACAGGGCTGCAGGCATCCCAAACGTTGGCAGGACATCGAAGAGTTACTCGATGCCGGCATCGATGTGTATACGTCGCTAAATGTTCAGCATCTGGAAAGTCTTAATGATGATATAGGCCAGATTTCCGGTATACGGGTTTGGGAAACTGTGCCGGATACAGTGTTTGAAGAGGCCGATGAAATAGAACTGGTGGACCTGCCGCCTGACGAGCTGCTTAACAGACTTAAAGACGGCAAGGTTTATGTGCCGCAACAGGCTCAGGAAGCAATTAAACATTTTTTCCGCAAGGGCAATCTGATTGCGTTGCGGGAACTGGCTCTGCGGCAAACCGCCACACGTGTCGATGCACAGATGCTGGATTATCGCGAGGATCATTTTATCCGCGAAGTCTGGCAGGTCAGTGAGCGTATTCTGGTTTGTATAGGTCCGAATGCCTTGGCCGAGCGTCTGGTTCGCGCCGGCAAGCGCTTGGCTACCAGCCTGCGCGCCAATTGGATTGTGCTGTATGTCGAAACGCCCGAACTGCAACGCTTGCCGGCGGAAAAACGTGATAGCGTGCTGCGCATTCTGCGTCTGGCCGAAAAGTTGGGCGCCGAGACCGTGACCTTGAGCGCGACCGATATGAGCTCAGCCATCGTCAAGTTTTCCAATGAAAGAAATGTTACCAAGATCGTCATCGGGAAACCGACCCGCCGGGGATTGAAGCGTTTTCTGCTGGGTTCGGTGGTGGATGTGCTGATTAGCGATGCGCATAATATCAATCTTTACCTTTTGGGCAGTCCCAGACCTGAAAGGGGTGACGGCAACGGGGATAAATCAGAAATTTCCCTGTATCGGAAAAATCCGTTGCCGGGGCTTAGCGGGAAACTGCCATCGCGAAAAAAAGGCACACTGGGCTATCTCTGGGCCGTGGCCGTGACAGTTGCCAGTACCGTCCTTGCCTATCTGATGTTCGGCAGGTTTGAGCTGGCCAATCTGATTATGGTCTTTTTGCTGGGCGTGGTTTTTATTGCTACACGTTTCGGACGCGGTCCTTCCATTTTTGCCTCATTTCTCGGTGTCGCCATATTTGATCTATTCTTCGTAACGCCTTATTTCAGTTTTTCGGTATCCCATAGCCAATATCTGGTGACGCTCCTGGCGATGTTGACTGTGGCTGTGTTAATCAGCAACCTGATGGCTAATGTGCGCTCCCAGGCCAAGGTGGCCGGACACCGGGAACGGCGCGCGACGGTTCTTTATGCAATGAGCAGGGATCTGACAGCCAGCCAGAGTGAGGATGAAATCGTGCGTGCGGCGGTCCATCATCTCTATTCGGAGTTCGGTAGCCGTAACGTCATTCTCTTTCCTGACACCAGCGG
>NQJI01000037.1:0-12276 GCA_002256705.1 Methylococcaceae bacterium NSM2-1 | reverse complement strand
TCATAACGAGATCGCCGGCCAGGGAACCGATACCTTGCCGGGTGCCGAGGCTATTTATTTTCCCTTGAGTAACAAGGAAACCGTCTTGGGTGTTTTGGTTTTACTTCCCGTTAATTTGCGCCGGGTATTCCTGCCTGAACAACAAAAATTGCTGGAAACTTTTCTTGGGCAGATTGCCCAGGCGATTACTCGTGTGAGATTGACCGAGCAAGCCAGAAAAGCTCAAGTGGAAATGGAAGCCGAACGCTTGCGCAACTCGCTGCTTAGTTCCATTTCTCATGATTTACGAACGCCGCTCGCGACCATCGTAGGTTCGGCCAGTGCTTTAGTGGAGGAAGACAACACGCTCAAGGCAGAAAACAAGCTTGAACTGAGCCGCGCTATTTATGATGAAGCGCAACGGATGTCGAGTCTGGTCAATAATATCCTGGATATGGCGCGGCTTGATGCGGGCGCTGTCGAGCTGAATAAACAGTGGTATCCTCTTGAGGAAATTATAGGAGCCGTGTTGACGCTCTTGCAAAAACGTCTCGAAGGTCGTCTCGTAACCGTTAAATTACCGCCCGGTATCCCCATGATTTATGTCGATGCGGTTATGATCGAACAGGTTTTGATCAATCTTCTGGAAAATGTCCTGCGTTATACACCGGAGAGAAGTCCCGTGGAGATCATGGCAGAATCATCTTCTTCTGCGGTGGAAATATCGGTAGCCGATCGGGGGCCGGGTATCCCCGAGGGCTGTGAAAACAAGTTGTTTGAAAAATTTTACCGGGTTCGCCACGAGGCTGCGCAAAGTGGAGTAGGGCTAGGGTTGACAATTTGCCGGGCCATCATTGAAGCGCATGGAGGGAGTATTCAGGCACAAAACCGGCCAACTGGAGGTGCGGTATTTTCGTTCATAATTCCCCTGGATCACGCGCCGCCGGTGATGGGAGAGGAAGAATGAGTTGCTGTATTGTTGAATAGTTATGACTAATACAAGCCGTGCTATTGTTGTTATAGAGGATGATCCTGCGATACGCCTGTTTTTGCGGACCGGCCTTGGCGCTCATGGCTTCAAGGTGTTCGAAGCGGACCGAGGCCGGCAAGGCATTGTTGAAGCAGGCATACGCAAACCTGACCTCATCATCCTTGATCTGGGCTTGCCCGACATGGATGGGGTTGACGTTATCAAAACAATACGGGAATGGTCCGTCATGCCAATTATAATTTTGTCCGCACGCAGCACCGAGCAACATAAAATCGATGCTCTGGATGCGGGTGCCGATGATTACCTGACCAAGCCTTTTGGTTTAGGTGAATTGCTTGCCCGAATCCGGGTAGCCATGCGTCATTCGGTAAGCAGTCCGGAGCAGGATCAGAGTGGTGTTTTTACTAGCGGCGCACTGAAAGTCGATTTACTGAAGCGTCAGGTCTTTATTGGCGATAGGGAAGTTCATCTTACGCCGATTCAGTACCGGCTATTGTCCGTGCTGATTAAAAATGCCGGCAAGGTATTGACGCATCAATACCTGCTCAAGGAAGTCTGGGGTCCTTCTTATAGAGATAATTCGCATTATCTGCGGATTTACATGAGCCAGCTCAGACAGAAGCTGGAAATCGACCCCACTCAGCCGCGGTATTTATTGACGGAATCGGGTGTAGGCTACCGGCTTAAAGCCTGACTCTCAAGACCGGCTCGCTCTAGCAATCCGCCGTAAACATTAGCTATTCGTCATTTACCATGCGACGGATAGCGCCAGCTTATCGACCCCATTAATCATCTTGAGATTATCGCCTTACTCCACCGCATCCAACACACACAAGGCTGTCATGTTGATGATACGGCGAACCGAGGCGGATGGCGTGAGGATATGCACCGGCCTGGCGCAGCCAAGCATCACGGGACCTATCGCGACACCGTAGCCCGCTGCAGTCTTGAGCAGGTTGTAGGCAATATTGGCGGCTTCTATGTTGGGCAAAACCAACAGGTTGGCACTGCCTTTCAACCTGGAATCAGGCATCATTTTTTTCAGCAAATCATGGTCCAGCGCTGCATCGCCGTGCATTTCGCCATCGACTTCCAGTTCCGGCGCCTGTTCCTGGATGATTGCCAACGCGGCACGCATCTTTTGCGCAGACTCACTGTTGCTGGAACCGAAACTGGAGTGCGATAGCAAGGCGACACGCGGCGCCATACCGAATCGACACATCTTTTCCGCGGCTAACAGTGTGATTTCGGCAAGCTGGCTTGCTGTCGGATTTTCATTGACGTGGGTATCGACCAATATAATCTGGCGTTCGGGCAAGATAAGGACGTTCATGGCGGCGTAGACATTGACGCTTGGGCGCTTACCCAGCACCTGGTCAATGTAATGCAGATGCAGGGCATTATTACCGAAGGTGCCGCAAATCATGCCGTCGGCATCCCCTTTATGAATCAACATTGCACCTATCAGGGTTTGGCGGCGGCGCATTTCCAGCTTGGCATATTGCTCGGTAACGCCTTTGCGAATCGTCATTTTCAGATAAGTCTGCCAGAAATCGCGGTAGCGCTCGTCATATTCTGGATTGATAATCTCGAAATCCGTCCCGGGCCTGATACGTAAACCGTATTTCTCGATGCGAAACTGTACTACAGCCGGACGACCAATCAAAATGGGTGTCGCGATTTTTTCATCGACTATTACTTGCACGGCGCGTAGTACTCGCTCTTCTTCGCCTTCGGCAAAGACAATCCGTTTTTTGTCCGCAGGCGCATTTTTGGCAATCTGGAAGATCGGCTTCATGAAGGTGCCGCTGTGATACACGAATTGTTGCAGGCGATCGACGTAAGCCTGCATATCTTGAATCGGGCGGGCGGCAACACCCGACTCTTCCGCCGCTTTGGCAACCGCCGGAGCGATTTTGGTCATCAGGCGCGGATCGAATGGCAGGGGAATCAGGTAATCCGGGCCAAAAGACAAATTGCTAATGCCATAGGCGCTGGCAACAATATCGGATTGTTCTGCCTGTGCCAAATCGGCAATCGCATGCACGGCGGCAATTTCCATTTTGCGAGTGATGGTGGTGGCGCCGCAGTCAAGCGCCCCTCGGAAGATGTAGGGAAAGCAGAGGACATTGTTGACCTGGTTAGGGTAATCAGAACGGCCCGTGGCAATGATTGCGTCATCGCGCACCGCTTTGACCTCTTCGGGTATTTGACCATGTCTTGTTTCAAAATACCGCCTGCGGAAAGCCCAAGAAAAATATCTGCGCCAGGCATGACTTCCGCCAGGGTTCGCGCATTGGTCTCCTGGGCAAAACGCGCTTTATGCGGATCCTTTTCAATTCGACCTTTATAAATGACGCCTGCGTGATCGGTAACGTAGATATTCTCAATCGGGAAGCCGAGTTCTACAATCAAATCCAGACAAGCAAATGCCGCCGCACCCGCACCGGAGACAACGAGTTTGCAATTTTTGATATTCTTACCGACCACTTTCAGACCATTCAAAATCGCAGCACCGGTAATAATCGCGGTGCCGTGCTGATCGTCATGGAATACGGGTATTTTCATCCGTTCGCGTAATTTTCGCTCGATATAAAAGCATTCCGGGGCTTTAATATCTTCAAGATTGATGCCGCCAAAAGTCGGCTCCAGCGAGGCAATAATGTCGCACAGTTTGTCCGGATCCAGCTCGTTAATCTCGATATCAAAGACGTCAATACCGGCGAATTTCTTGAATAACACCCCCTTCCCTTCCATTACCGGTTTGGCTGCCAGAGGACCAATATTCCCCAAGCCAAGGACAGCTGTACCATTGGAGATGACCGCGACCAGATTACCCCGTGCAGTGTATTTAAAAACATTGGCCGGATCGGCAACGATTTCTTCACAAGCTGCCGCAACTCCAGGCGAATAGGCCAAGGCAAGGTCGCGCTGGTTAGTCAATTGCTTGGTGGGAGTAACACTGATTTTGCCAGGTATAGGAAACTGGTGATATTCGAGTGCCGCATCATGTAACTGCCGGGTAACTTCTTCTTTTGGATCGATAGGGGAATTCATGTTCTGCCTTAAGTATAACGATTATTTTAACGATCAAAACTGAAGTGATCACGGCTATGATCGACCTTGTATGACCTTGGATGTATGTAAAGCGGACAGCGCCAACTTATCCGACTTAAGTATTTTTTAAATGTTGAATATAGGAATGGGAATAAAATAAAGTGGACACCTGACGCATGATTGTTATTCGTATTCAATGACTGCAAGGAAGCAGTAAGCAGAGCATCAAAAGTAGGTGCTTTAGGCGACGCATGGAACAGTTGCCGTTGTATCAACTTAGCTTTAGCAGGCTATGTAACAGTTGATACAACGTGGAAGACGGATAAAAAGACAAGCCAATGTGTTCAAATAAAATTACCATTCCTTAATGCCAGCCACCGTATTGTGTAGTGGGGTCACCACGAAAACCTGCTGTCGTTTTGTTGGCATCAGGAACTGTCACGGTGCCTTCTGCTGCTCTTACCAAATTAGCGTGAGTATAGCCGCCCATGGCTTGAGCTTTTTTGGCAATGGACGTAGTCAATGGATTAATGTCATATTTGGTTATTGACGGGTGTACCACTGCCGTAATAAGTTTTTCACCATCCGCCGCTTCAGGGTAAAAGGTCAAGACGATAGGCAAAACAGTATCTGCAGGAATTTTAACACTGTAATGGCCGTTATTTTGTAAAGCTGTACTTGCAACAAGTTCCTCGTTATTATCGGTTACTTTGATTGTACCTGCTTTTATCGGTCCATCATTATTACTAACGACCCCTTCCAGAGTTGTCGCTTGTTCGTATTTTTTAACGACCTGTTTAAAGGTTGCTGTGTTCTGATTACTTTTTTCACAGCCTGTTAAAAAACAACTCACCATAATGAGCAGTAACAATGTACATAGAATTTTATATTTCAGTATGGAACAGGAAGAGTCTGTATTCATGGTAAGCTCCAAAGCCAGATGTTACATTAGGTTATTCAATAATTTAAATTAGATCTGCACGATAAAGGCCAATCTGCCTTAATCATTAGAAACTTTGTTTAAGGAGGGGCCGTAGGGGCTCATTACATGGGCCCTATAATCCGACAAGCGACTAAAGCCCCCCTCCCTAAACAGTTAGCAAACTCTCTAATATAGAGCTGCTAGAATACACGAAGCGTAACTTTACGGACTTTCTGTAGTTACCGGCGACCACCCAATAACGATCCCATAATACCTCGAATAATCTGCCGACCTACCGTGCTGCCAACAGCACGGGCTGCACTCTTAAACAAGGCTTCTCCGACACTTTGCCGATTACTGGTTCTAACGGGGGCTTTTGCTTTCTGCTGATCAATTTTTTGCTCTTCAAGCGCTACTTCAGCTTGCCTTTCTGTTTTTTGTTTGAGCAATTCATAAGCAGATTCACGATCAACCTCCTGCTCATACCGACCACTAAAAGGCGATCGACGTATCATTTCATCTCGTTGTTGGGGAGTAACAGGACCGAACAGAGATTCAGGCGGGCAAATCAAAATTCGTTCAACCGGTGCAGGACTACCATCTTTATTGAGTACTGAAACCAGGGCTTCACCGGTCTTCAATTCCTGAATAGCGGTTTCTGTATCTATTTTTGGATTACTACGGAAAGTCGCCGCGACACTTTTGACGACTTGTTGATCTTTCGGTGTGTAAGCTCTTAAGGCATGTTGAATTTTAAGGCCCAGTTGGCCCAGAATATCTTCTGGAATATCCAGAGGACTCTGGCTTATAAAATACACGCCTACACCCTTTGAACGGATCAATCTGACGATTTGTTCGATTTTATCCACCAGTACCTTGGGTGCCTGGTCAAACAGCAGATGCGCTTCATCAAAAAACAACACGAGCTTGGGACGATCGGCATCACCGACTTCCGGCAAGGTTTCGAATAACTCAGACAATAACCAAAGTAAAAAAGTGGCATATAATCGCGGTGATTTTGTAGTCAATTCGGTCGCATCAAGAATACTGATAACACCATTGCCTGAGAAATCTGTTCTACAAAAATCTTCCAGCTGTATGGCGGGCTCGCCAAAAAACATCTCTGCGCCCTGCTCTTCCAGCACCAATAATTGTCTTTGTATGGCGCCAAGACTTGCATCAGAAATATTGCCATACTCTGTTTGCAATTCTTTAGATTCATCGCCCATCCAGCGCAACATGGCGCGCAAATCTTTTAAATCCAGCAATAGCAGACCATTGTCATCGGCGATTTTAAAGCAACTGTAAAGGACCCCTGTTTGGGTGTCATTCAACTCCAACAGATTGCTAAGCAACAATGGTCCCATATCTGAAATAGTGGTGCGCACCGGATGTCCGGTTTTGGCAAAAATGTCCCAGAAAACAGCCGGATTACCACGATGCTGATAATTAGCGATACCAATCTGTTGAACACGCTCGGAAATCTTCTCATGTGGCTGGCCGGGAACAGTAATACCGGACAGGTCGCCTTTGATATCGGCTAGAAAAACAGGAACACCTATTTTTGAAAAACCCTCTGCCAGAATTTGCAGGGTAATCGTTTTACCCGTACCCGTCGCCCCTGAAATCATTCCATGGCGATTACCCATTGCTGCATCCATAATGACTTGAGTACCATTCTGGCCACCAATTAAAATTTCCTGCATCGTTAATACTCCTGATTTAATAAAGGCCTATTCCAACTTAAGTTGGGACTATCAACAGGGTGAGCGCATATAAACTTTAAGACTTTAAAATCAATTAGATAAACTCATAAAAAATACCAGGGTAAATTCCTTTTTAATTGTAAATAATTGATTGTCGAACAACTTTAAAAGTCAAATGCGTTTGCCCTGGGACTATCAATAAGGCTTAACTATTTGCCCTGATTCTTCGACTACTATCTGTACTAAAGGCCTTGTCAAAGCGTAAGCGATTAAGCCGTTCAAGGTTCGATAAGGCCCTCCTGAGCGAAGCCGAAGGGCTTATCACAAACGACTTGATTCTAAACTGTTCCCGGCGCCCAATATTGGCTTTACGCATCCTAGCATAGCGCACTCTTGCAAGAAAGAGCATCTTCCAATTCAAGGTAAAATTGAAGGACTTACATATTTTTAACCTAAAGTGGGTTAATTAGGATACTTGAATCTTGTTCCAGACAAAGGAATGGAAGCTCATGAATATTCAGGACTTCAAGAGTATTAACCAACTAAGGTTACTTGTGAACATTTTCCTTAATATCGCTGTTCATCCTCTGCACGACTGCACCTGTAAAGAGAATTCCACTTGCGAAAAGTGCAAAAACAAGCAAAGCAATACCTGAGCCAATAGTTAAAATTAATTGTTTAATCAAACCACCTGTTTTTTTATCTTTTGAGAAAGAATTTTCTTTTATATATTTGTTCATTTGTTAGATTTCTCTAATATAAAATAATCCCAACTAAATAATACATCTAAACGTTGGGATTCGTATTTCTTCATCTCAACTCACCGATCTAATTAATCGCCAACATATTATCCAATGCCCGTTTGGCCAATCTGGCATCCTCAACGGGCACGGAAATCTGATTAATAACATGCCCCGCTGCCAGATTTTCCAGTACCCAGGCCAAATGTTGCGGGTCGGTTCTGAACATGGTTGAACACATGCACAGCGTCGGCGACATAAAATGCACGTTTTTGCCCTGCGCTTTACATTCTTCGTGCAAGCGATTGACCAGATTTAATTCGGTCGCAACCAGCCAGCGGGTGTTGGGTTCGGCTTCGCGGACGGTTTTTAGAATGAACTCGGTAGAACCAACATAATCGGCTTTTTGGCATACTTCAAAACAGGCTTCCGGGTGTGCAATTACCTTGGTTTCCGGGAAACGCTCAAGGAATTTATCAATTTGTTCCGGCTTAAAGACTTGATGCACGGAACAATAGCCGTTCCAGAGTATAATTTTGGCATTGCGGATCTGTTCTTCCGTCAAGCCGCCCATGGGTTTATTAAAATCCCAGATGACCATTTCTTCCAGTGGAATGCCCATGCGGTAACCGGTATTGCGTCCTAAATGCTGGTCCGGGAAAAACAGCACTTTAGGGCGCTTGGCGAAACTCCATTCCAGTATTTTCCGGGCATTGGATGATGTGCAGACTATGCCGTCATGCTTGCCGCAAAAAGCTTTCAGGTCAGCGGCTGAATTGATATAGGTAACCGGAGTTACTTCATTTTCTACATCGATAATTTGTGCCAATTCCTGCCAGCATTTCTGAACCTTTAAGAGATTTGCCATGTCCGCCATTGAACAACCCGCCGCCAAATCGGGCAAGATGGCTATTTGCTCAGGACGGGATAATATATCGGCGACTTCTGCCATAAAATGCACACCGCAAAACACGATGTATTCGGCCTCCGATTGTGCCGCATCCCTGGATAATTTCAAGGAATCTCCAGTGAAATCGGCATGTTTAAAGACTTCATCGCGCTGATAATGGTGTCCAAGTATTACACAACGGCTACCCAGTTTGGCTTTGGCGGCAATAATGCGGGCATCGCATTCTTCATCATCGAGTAATGCATAATCTTGAATAGGGAAAGGTGTATTGGTCATTTTATAAGGCTCAAGGTAAAAAAAATAACTGTTTCAAAAGGATTAATTAAATCTAAAGTCTCAACATTCGATCTTACGTGTAGCGAGCATAAAGTTATGGGAATTCGTAATGGCAGTAATTTAACCCTCTGAAAACTACACACCTAACAAATAACCGCATCAATCTAACGCCGACCTAAAACACGAATACCTGAGCCAATTCTTTGGCCTACATATTGATGAATAACATTCATGTATTCCCTACCAGTCGTGGTTCTTCTTTTTGCAACAAAGCAAATAACAGCCAAAATCTTCACTAACACCAATTCATCAATATCAACTAAATCTTCGGGATATAACAGCGTCGACAAAATTGAATCCTGCTAATAAAAATGGGTTATCGCAGTTTATTTAAGAGAGTCTTTAAAATAATATTTATCAATGAGCATCTCAAGGATTTTAATGGCATCGACATCCTTTAGACTCTTGTTGTTTTCTACATCATAAGCACACAAGGCACCTTCAATGGCGTTGCTATAATCAATCAATTGATCACTATCATTCATTTGACTGGATGTAAAAGACGGCACTTCGTTATATTTTCTTTTTGGCTTTTGATAATACGAACAATTTAAACATAAATCTTCCTTACGAATAGTTCCGCAGCACACGCTACATACTAAGCCACTAGCGATTATGCACTGTCTTTTTCCTTTTCTTGAATCACATATATGGGACATTTAGCCATTTCTGTTTTACTCATGAATGTTGAATATTGGAGACTTATTTTTTAGCGGCATGTTGGGTTACGCTGTCGCTAACTCAAACTAAGCATTTAATGCGCAAGGGTTTCATGGTGCTAAACGTGCAATAACCGGTGGCAATTTTTTTGGCGCTTTGATACGCAATTGCTTGTTAATATTCATACGTCCAAATACAACCACAATATCAGCAGTAGAAACGTCAAATTCCTTGGCCAAAAAGCGCACCATGTGATCTGTAGCCCTGCCCGCACGAGGGGCTTCCGTGACACTGATTTTGAGTTGATTGCCCTTAACCTTACCAATAGCATCCTGTTTGGCACCGGGTGTACCCAGCACATTCAGTATCAGTGTATCGCCATCCCACGCACAAAAAGTGCTCATTTTTTTAGGATTTGTTGATAATTCCTTGGCTGTTTTATCTTTACTTGCTTTTTTTTCCGCCATAATTCCAATTTGATTTTATTCTCCTCTCTCCAGCATGTTAGTCGCGTTGCTTGCGTCTAAGGTAACTCGCAAATAATACCCACTGCCACAGTTGCGAGTTACCTAACTACTTGCTACGACAATTTAATCCTGCTTAACCTTCTCTTTCCCCGCTGGTTTAATCAAGCGAATCCCCAGTTCCTTCAATTGCTCATCGGTAACAACCGCAGGGGCACTGACTAATGGACAGGCGGCTGATTGGGTTTTAGGGAAGGCTATCACATCACGAATGGAATGTGATCCTGTCATCAGCATGACTAAACGATCCAGTCCAAAAGCCAAACCACCATGAGGCGGTGCACCGTATTTCAAAGCATCCAAGAGGAAACCGAATTTTTCTCTGGCTTCTTCCTCCCCTATGCCCAAAATTTCAAACACGGTTTGTTGCATGGACGTGCGATTGATACGAATAGAGCCACCACCCACTTCGGTACCGTTTAACACCAAATCATAAGCGCGTGATAACGCCGCAGCCGGATTGGCTACCAAGTCTTCGACCGAGCAACTAGGTGCGGTGAAGGGATGATGAATGGCATTATAGCGCCCGCTTTTTTCATCCCAATCAAACATCGGGAAATCAACCACCCAAACAGGTTTCCATTCGCCTTCGAGCAAGTTAAGATCATGGCCCAGTTTTACGCGTAATGCGCCCATTGCTTCATTAACAATGCTGGCTTTGTCAGCGCCAAAGAAAATCAAATCGCCTGTTTGTGCACCGGTTTTCTCCAGTACACTGTACCAGACAGCATTAGGGGCAAATTTAACAATGGGGGATTGCAAACCCTCAATGCCGGCAGACAGATCATTGACTTTAATGTAAGCCAAACCTTTCGCGCCGTAAATGCTGACAAATTTGGTTAATTCATCAATGTCTTTACGGCTTAAATCTCCCGCGTTTGGAACGCGCATCGCAACGACACGGCCTTTCGGGTCATTAGCCGGAGCTGAGAAGACTTTAAAATCGACTTCTTTCATGTCGTCGGCAATATCGACCAATTCCAGTGGAATTCGCAAATCGGGGCGATCAACGCCGAAGCGTGATACTGCTTCCTGATGCGTCATGCGCGGAAAAACGGCATCCAACTGCACATCGATCACTTTGGCAAACAACTGACGGATCATTTCTTCCATGACATTCATGATTTCATTTTCATCCATGAATGACGTTTCTATATCCAATTGGGTAAATTCGGGCTGTCTGTCAGCACGTAAGTCTTCATCGCGGAAACAGCGCACAACCTGATAATATCTATCCATACCCGCGATCATTAACATCTGTTTGTACAGTTGTGGTGATTGCGGCAGGGCAAAAAAGGCGTTTTCATGTGTACGGCTGGGCACGATGTAATCGCGCGCACCTTCAGGTGTGGCTTTGGTTAAGTAAGGCGTTTCAATCTCAAAAAACTCGTTATCATCAAGGAAGTTTCTCAAAACCCGCGTCACATCGCGGCGAACTTTCATTTTTTCCTGCATCACAGTACGGCGCAAATCGATATAACGATAGCGCAAGCGCAGCTCTTCGTTGACTTCGATCTCGCTTTCTACAGGGAACGGCGGGGTTTCGGATTCATTCAAGACCTCGATATCCTTGGCCAGTATTTCAATCGCGCCAGAGTGCATGTTGGTGTTGATTGTGCCTGCCGGACGATCACGGACGATGCCCGTTATTTTTAATACATATTCACTGCGGACATGTTCAGCAATGGCAAAAGTTTCGGCTACGTCGGGATCAACCACGACTTGCACCAAGCCGGCACGGTCTCTGAGGTCGATAAAAATCACGCCGCCGTGGTCGCGGCGTCTATGTACCCAACCGCAGATTGAAACGGTTTCGCCTAGCTGTTGTGTATTTAATTCTCCGCACTTGTGGGTACGCATAAATTTTCCCTGTGTATTAAAAAGTTGTTTATAAAGAGACAAAAGGCACTAGGTGCAAGGCAAAAGCGTAGTCTGCTTTTAAACCTTGCATCTGTTTAATTAATGATTTTTACAGCCACCAGCAGCACAGCTTCCGGTTTTTGGAGCGCCAGGTGTTGCAGAGGCTTCACCCGCTACATTTTTCTTGGTGCCGCTCTTAAAGTCGGTTTCGTACCAGCCACTGCCTTTTAATCTGAATCCGGCAGCAGAGATTTTTTTCATTAATTCCGGCTTCGTGCAGGCCGGGCAAATAAGCAAGGGTTCAGCACCGAGTTTCTGTAACGCTTCGTGCTCATGACCACAGGATTGACATTGATATTCGTAAATTGGCATTGACCACTCCGATAACAAAAAATAATAACTACAATAAGGACTGTATTTAGTTTTTCCAAGTACTTACTATAAAATAACTGTCTATTTTACAGACACAGCGTCAACAATGAAAACATTAACCATTACCCGCCCCGATGACTGGCACACACATGTGCGAAACGGTGCTGTTTTAAAAACTGTGTTGCCGCATACCGCCAGGCAATTCGCGCGTGCTATTAT
>NQJI01000268.1 GCA_002256705.1 Methylococcaceae bacterium NSM2-1 | reverse complement strand
GCATACCAAAGACAGCCCATAAACGTTTATGCAGGAGAAACCCGCCCCTGGTTACAGGGTGCAAGATTGACCGTTTGGGAATTGGCGCAAGACGGTATTCCGGCGACTTTACTGGCCGATTCAGCAGCGGCATGGCTGATGAAATCAGGCGCAATCGATTGGGTCATCGTCGGTGCAGACCGGATTGCCGCCAATGGCGATACCGCGAATAAAATAGGCACTTATTCCTTAGCCGTGTTGGCTAAACAGCATGGGGTTAAAGTCATGGTCGTAGCCCCTACAACGACCATCGATTGGGCTATCGAAAATGGCAATCAGATAGAAATCGAGCAACGCAATCAAAATGAATTATTGCCCGCGTGCTATATCAAGGAGGATTCGTTAGTCAGCGCGTGGAATCCGGTATTTGATGTAACTCCGGCTGAACTGATTTCAGCGATTGTGACTGAGCGCGGCGTCGTATTGAATCCGGCTGAACAAGGTATGAGAGGTTTAAAAGATGGTATTTGATAAAAAAGGGAATAATCCGGCCTTGGCCGTGGGTTATTTGTTTAAAGGCCTTAAATTATTGGCGAGTACCCAATTACGCACATTTATAGTTATTCCGGTTTTGATTAACGTTGTGTTGTATAGCGTCGCCTTAATGCTGGGTTATTACTATGTTTCCGATTTGATTGATCAGTTTATTCCAGGATGGTTGCAATGGTTAAGCTGGGTATTATGGCCACTATTTTTCATCAGTTTTATTATTGCCGGTTTTTTTACCTTTACGGTATTGGCTAATTTGCTTTCCGCCCCTTTTTACGGCAAATTATCTGCCAAAACGTTGGCAATCATAACCGGACAAACCGGCGCAAGCGCTGAACAACCCCTTGCCAGGGTTATGCTTGCAGAATTAAAGCGCGCCGGCTATTTGCTGAGCCGTGCCTTGCCGTTATTAGTCCTGTCAATTATTCCCGGCATCAATGTGATTGCACCATTCCTGTGGGCTTTGTTCGGCGCCTGGGGTATGTCTCTGGAATACATGGCGTATCCACTGGAAAATGCTGGTGTGTTGTTTTCTGAGCAGAAACAGCTGGTTAAAAGTATACGCCTGGGGGCGTTAAGCTTTGGCGGCGTTGCAGCTATGGGGCTTACTATTCCGGTGCTGAATATCATCGTCGCGCCGGCGGCTGTAATCGGTGCGACGATTTATTTTAATGAGGTGAGGAAGCAGGGGCTAGGTTAAGGCTCATGGGGCTGTGAAAGCATTCCTCATAGGCATCAACTTAAGGCATAAAAACCACGAAGACACGAAGAAAAATCCAGGGTGGAAACTCTGCTGTTGTCGGGTTTAGCATTTACACAGGCGAATAACAAGTTGGACGAAGCTGGTCGGGGTTTACAACACTACCGGGACGGTTGAAGACCTCAACAATTTACAAAACGTGAGTGATGGGCCTGCAAACCCCATCACACCTCAGGAGAACAATAGTAATTGAAATTTATTGCAACCACCATGAAATATGATAGCATTGATAGCAATCAGTCTTTTGGAGTACACCATGCCTAGTTTGGTAGTTAGAAATCTCGACGAATCCATTATTAATGCCCTTAAACAAAGGGCAGTTGAACATCATCGTTCGACAGAAGCCGAACATCGTGCAATTTTGGCGGAGGTTTTGCTGAAACCACCGCGTAAAACTTTTGCTGAAGCCTTGGCAACTATTCCCGATGTTGGCACCGATGCCGATTTTCAAAGAGTTAACAACGACACTAACGCCGCTGATGTATTTAATTGATACCAATGTCATCGGTGAAATCAGAAAAGGCGGCAAGGCAAATTCAGGGGTTCGCCAATTTTTAAATGCAGCTATCACGCATAATACCCCGCTCTATGTTTCATCCATTACGATTGGAGAGTTACGTCGAGGCGTTGATTTGATTTTTCATCGTGGTGATAGCATTCAAGGCAAGCTGTTGGAAAATTGGTTAATCGCCATACTCCAACAATACCAGGATCATATTCTCGTGATTGACAGTGACATTGCACTGCTTTGGGGGAAACTTCGGGTTCCAGATGCTCAACATGCGCTCGATAAACTCATTGCGGCCATCGCGTTAATTTATGACCTGACCGTTGTGACGCGCAATGTTAAAGATTTTGAGCATACCG
>NQJI01000267.1 GCA_002256705.1 Methylococcaceae bacterium NSM2-1 | reverse complement strand
GAAAAATGACCCGGCGATTAATGCCTTCGGCGACCCGCGTTCGTCCTGCATCCTCCTCGTACTTCGCTTTGCTCACACTTGACATGGTTCCCGCAATGACTTGAAGCTGCATCGGATGGTCTTGTATTTTGACTGCGTTTCCGCTAGCGCTCCAGCTTCGTCAAGACACCCGACCCTATACGGCTACGCGGAGGGTCGTCGCACACCTTCCCGCTATCGTTACACTTCCTGTACTCCTTCTTTGGATGAAAGACCGGCAGACTCCTAGCCGAGTTGAATCATAGGTCACGAAAATTGTAAGCCACAAACACCATGGGAAATATTTTATGAAGTGGCTACTCTCCATTAAAGCGAACCGGATATTGAATTAACAGGGCATCAATCCAGGGTGAGCGCATATAAACTTATAAGACTATAAAATCAATTGGATAAACTCATAAAAATGCCAAGATAAATTCGTTTTTTAATTGTAACTAATTGATTGTCAGATAACTTTAAAAGTCAAATGTGTTTGCCCGGGGCATCAATCCCTTGTTTGATAAAAGGTATTGGTTTTTCGACGAGGCGAATTCATGATGGCGAGTAAAATGCTTGTGATTGTTTAGTAAGTGTTGTAAAACACTGCGTGACAGCCTTGCTTGTCATCCGTATAATTTAGCAGTTTTGCCCATTTGTGCAGCCTGATGGAAACATCAGTCCGGGTGCAGGACCAGGGTTCGTATAGGGATAACAGGAGCCCTTTTGTAATATTTTTTTAGAGGTGACCATGAGTCAAAGTACGCTACCAACCAGACAAGGTTTATATGATCCGCGCAATGAACATGATGCGTGCGGAGTGGGTTTCATTGTTCATATAAAAGGCCATAAAAGCCACGCGATTGTAAGTCAGGGTTTAGAATTGCTTGAAAACCTGACACATCGTGGCGCAGTCGGTGCTGATCCCTACGCTGGCGACGGAGCGGGAATTTTGATTCAAATGCCCGATGCTTTTCTTCGTGCAGAGTGCGATAAACAAGGCTTGTCTCTGCCCGCTGAGGGAGATTATGCGGTAGGCATGGTATTTTTGCCACGCGATGCCTCTAATCGAGCGAGTTGCGAGACGCTGTTTACTGAAATCATTGCACGGGAAAAAGCCGTACTTTTGGGTTGGCGTGATGTGCCCGTTGATAATCAAGAGTTGGGGGACTCTGCAAAACAGGTTGAGCCGTTTATCCGGCAGGTTTTTATCGGACGAGGTATGGATTGTCACGATCAGGATGCCTTCGAGCGCAAGCTGTTTGTCATTCGCAAGCAAGTTGAAAATGCCGTCCGCGATTTGAATTTGAAAAATGGTCACTCTTTTTACGTGCCCTCGTTATCGACTCGTACCTTGGTTTACAAAGGCATGTTGCTGGCGAATCAGGTAGGCTCGTTTTACCCTGACCTGAGTGATGAGCGTATGGTCAGCGCGCTTGCACTGGTGCATCAGCGTTTTTCAACGAATACCTTCCCGACCTGGGATCGGGCCCATCCATTCCGTATGATCGCCCATAATGGCGAAATCAACACCTTGCGGGGCAATCTGAATGGCATGGCTGCACGCCGGCATTCCATAGCGTCCAAAATATTGGGCGAGGATGTTCATAAACTTTGGCCGTTAATTGCCGAAGGACAATCGGATTCGGCGTGTTTCGATAATGCCGTTGAATTATTGGTGGCAGGCGGTTATACACTCGCTCATGCCATGATGCTGCTCATTCCTGAAGCATGGGCCGGCAATGTCTTGATGGATGAAAAACTGCGGGCGTTTTATGAATATAACGCAGCGCTTATGGAGCCTTGGGATGGACCTGCGGCGATTGCCTTTACTGATGGCCGTCAGATCGGCGCAACCTTGGACCGTAATGGCTTGCGTCCCGCGCGTTACCTGGTCACCGATGATGACTTTGTTATTATGGCATCGGAAATGGGCGTACTGGATGTGCCGCAGCATAAAATCATCAAAAAATGGCGACTGCAACCGGGCAAAATGCTCATGATAGACACCGTGCAAGGCCGCATTATCGATGACGCGGAATTGAAAGCGGATTTGTCGGCTCGCTTCCCTTATTCCGAATGGCTGGACAAGACACAAATTTTGCTTTCCATGCTGCCCCCCGAAATTTCAGCAATGGCGCCGGATGCAG
>NQJI01000266.1 GCA_002256705.1 Methylococcaceae bacterium NSM2-1 | reverse complement strand
AGTTGAGTATTTGATCGTTGCATCTTTCAGCGCTATCAACTCGACTACCGCCGCATGCAGCTGATTTTCATCACGCATCGGCGCGGTACAGCCTTCGAGATATGACACATGACTGCCTTCATCGGCAATAATTAAAGTCCGCTCAAATTGTCCGGTATTGGCTGCGTTGATTCTGAAATAGGTTGACAATTCCATCGGACAGCGTACGCCCTTGGGAATGTAGACAAATGATCCGTCGGTAAATACGGCTGAATTTAAAGATGCAAAAAAATTATCGGTATGCGGCACAACTGAGCCCAGATATTGCTTAATCAACTCAGGATATTCGCGTATGGCTTCCGAAATCGGGCAAAAAATGACCCCGGCATCTTTCAGTTTGCCTTTAAAAGTCGTTGCCACCGACACGCTATCGAACACCGCATCAACCGCGACACCGGCCAAACGTTCCTGTTCATCCAGCGGAATGCCGAGCTTTTTATAAGCTTCCAGGACTTGCGGATCGATTTCATCCAGACTCTTTGGCCCATCTTCCTTGCGTTTAGGCGCTGAATAATAACTGACAGACTGATAGTCTATGGGATCAAACTTGACGAATGCCCATTCCGGCGACTTCATGGTTTGCCAATGGCGAAACGCTTTCAACCGATATTCCAGCATAAACTCAGGTTCATTTTTAACCTTGGACAGCCTATGAATAACACCTTCATCCAATCCGGGTGGAAACGTGTTGGTTTCCAATTCAGTCACAAAACCCTGTTTATACTCCTGACTGATCAGATTTTTAATTTCTTGCGCACTTGCTGACATAAAAAACTCTCTATAAATTACAATGATCGTAATGAATGCAGAAAATGCAGGAGCATTTATCTGCCTAACGATATAAACTGGCGACGGGAATCAGGATTTCCTTCTCCCAAGCCGGAGCTTGAGAACGAACAGGCCTAATCATATCCGCTAAAGTTACTGACTCTAAGGCATTATGAATGGTTTGATTAATCAAACTCCAGTTACCACGAATTTCACACCCTGCAGCCTGCTCACAGCCCTGCAGGGAAATACTGCATTCGGTTAACGCAATCGGCCCCTCCAGCGCACTGATGACCTCCGCAACGGTAATTTTTTCCGGCGCTCTGGCTAATGCATAACCGCCCTTGGCACCACGTGTAGAAATCAGCACTTTAGCGTTAACGAGCACCTTAAGGATTTTACTTACCGTAGGCAAGGCAATTCCCGTTATTGCCGCTATTTCCATAGCAGCATGCACATGCGTGTTATCTCTGGCCATAAAGCTTAAGATAACTGTTGCATAATCCGTTAATTTACTTAACCGTAACATATCTGCTCCAAATAATTGAGGACTATTCTAGTACTATTTAATTTCATAGTAAAGCACTTGGTTATTATTAGGCAACTATTACGTACGAACACCATCCACGAAAAACACGAAAATAGTCAATGAAATACCAAGCCTGAGATCGTTACCTAAATAGGTGAATGGCTGTGCATGACATCATACTGATTTATTTAGTGTCCTTCGTGG
Source organism: Methylococcaceae bacterium NSM2-1 (assembly GCA_002256705.1). Lineage (GTDB taxonomy): Bacteria > Pseudomonadota > Gammaproteobacteria > Methylococcales > Methylomonadaceae > Methylobacter_C. The sequence continues at coordinate 641 of NQJI01000266.1, read as the reverse complement.
ACCCATCGCCGTTTCTAGGATTAAGCTTTTTCGTGCCTTTCGTGGACGGCAGTACATAAGTTAAACAATTCAAGTCATTGCAACAAACCGAACATATGAGCGTCTCTAATAATTACCCCAGCCAGCACTGTTTTTTGACACACAGGGGTAATAACGAAATAAGACAATAGCAGCACTTTAAACGGCGGGTAAAAAAACGTTGTATTCATAGTGAAATAAACCGATAATAGTATCGAATCGATATCGTATCCACTTTTCTTTTACATTAAGGAGTACAACAATAAACATGAAATCTATACTCACTCATCTGACCGTATTGTAACTTCTCATCAGTTATAGATAAGCTTATTTATCAATGAGTTGTCGACTGGGAATTTCCTAAAATTCGCTTTTTTTATTGTCCCCTAACTAAAAAATCAATGAATTACGCCGGCTTGCTAAGAAAAGATGCTTGGCTTCACAATTTCTCTTTGTAATCTATTGATTTATAAGCTACCTGCAACTAATGAGCAGTTACTGTATGACAGATTAGTTAACTGACTTTATTGCATTATTTCTAAAACTTGCCAATTAGTTGCTTGAACGTATAATTGCAGCCATTTGTAAACGACCAAGTAATATTAGACTTTAAGGAATACTTA
>NQJI01000265.1 GCA_002256705.1 Methylococcaceae bacterium NSM2-1 | reverse complement strand
CTTTGACTATGCCTGAATCTGTTATAATTGCATCTATTATTATAAGGTATGCGAATACCTTGACGGCAATCATTGCCGCTAGCGCTAAAGCAATAACGCCTTAACAACCTCATCATCAGTTGAATCACAGTGGATTTAAAACATATCAGAAATTTCTCCATTATCGCGCATATTGATCATGGTAAATCAACACTTGCGGACCGATTTATTCAAATATGTGGCGGCTTAAGTGCCCGTGAAATGTCAGCGCAAGTACTCGATACCATGGATATTGAGAAAGAGCGCGGCATCACTATTAAAGCGCAAAGTGTTACGCTGGACTTTAAAGCCAAAGATGGTGAAACCTATCAGCTTAATTTTATTGATACGCCGGGGCATGTTGATTTCTCCTACGAAGTGTCCAGATCGTTAGCGGCCTGTGAAGGAGCGCTGCTGGTTGTTGATGCGGCGCAGGGCGTTGAGGCGCAAAGTGTGGCAAACTGCTATACGGCAATAGAACAGGGACTGGAAGTCGTCCCGGTGCTGAATAAAATTGATTTGCCTTCTGCCGAACCTGAGCGCGTACTGGCTGAAATTGAAGAAGTCATCGGTATTCCGGCTGATGAGGCGCTGATGATCAGCGCTAAAACCGGATTGGGGGTTCAGGATGTCCTGGAGCAACTGGTTATTAAAGTGCCGCCGCCGCAAGGCAACATAGACGGCCCTTTGCAGGCATTGATCATTGATTCGTGGTTTGACAGTTATCTGGGCGTGGTGTCTTTGGTCAGAATTATGCATGGCAGCATTCGCAGAAAGCAGAAGATTACTATCATGTCCACCGGCAAGTCGTTCATCGCTGAAAAAGTCGGTGTTTTTACGCCAAAACGTCTCGAAAAAGAGATTTTGAATACCGGTGAAGTCGGTTATGTAGTTGCCGGTATTAAAGACATATTCGGTGCGCCGGTGGGTGATACCATTACCTGGACAGATAAACCGGCTGAAGAACAGCTCACCGGATTTCAACGGGTTCAGCCGCGCGTTTTTGCCGGTTTGTATCCGGTCAGTTCCGATAATTACGAGGATTTGCGTGAAGCTCTCAATAAGTTAAATCTCAATGATGCCGCCTTGCAATTTGAGCCGGAAACATCCCAGGCTTTAGGTTTTGGCTTCCGCTGCGGCTTTCTGGGCATGTTGCACATGGAAATTGTGCAAGAGCGTCTGGAAAGGGAATATAACGTTGATTTGATTACCACGGCGCCCACGGTTATTTATGAAGTTATTACCCAAACCGACCAGATTTTAATGGTGGATAATCCGGCTAAACTGCCGGAGGGCGGCACTGTCAAGGAAATCAGGGAACCTATTATCCGGGCCAATATTCTTGTTCCAGAAACTTATCTGGGCGGCGTAATTACGCTTTGTATCGAAAAGCGCGGCGTACAGAAAGATATGCAGTATGTTGGCAGACAGGTGTCTCTGCATTATGAAATGCCCTTAAGCGAAGTAGTGCTGGATTTCTTTGATCGTTTAAAGTCAGTGAGTCGCGGTTTTGCCTCTTTTGATTATGAATTTTTGCGTTTCCAGGCAGCGGATCTGGTCAAGCTGGATGTCTTGATTAATGCCGAAAAGGTTGACGCCTTGTCGATTATTGTTCATCGGGATTTAAGCAATAATCGCGGGCGCGATCTGGTTGAAAAGATGAAAGACCTGATTCCACGGCAAATGTACGAAGTTGCCATACAGGCTGCCATTGGTTCCAAAATTATCGCCCGATCTACAGTAAAAGCCCTGCGGAAAAATGTGATCGCCAAATGTTATGGCGGTGACATCAGCCGCAAGAAAAAATTACTGGAAAAACAAAAAGCCGGCAAAAAACGTATGAAACAGGTCGGTAATATCGAGATTCCTCAAGAGGCATTTCTGGCCGTTTTGCAGCTAAACAAAGAATAACGCAGGCAATTCAAACCCTTTATGCAACAGGGCAACCTCAAGGGATTGCCCCTACACTTTATAAGATATAAATTATGGACTTTGATTTTTCCTTTTTTCTGTTGATGGCCACTGTCGTTACGGGTGTAATTTGGGGCGGCTACCTGTTAATCCTCAAATCAAGTTTATAGCCGAGCCTTTTCGCATTCCTTCCGGCTCAATGATGCCTACTTTACTGGTTGGTGATTTTATCCTGGTCAATAAGTTTACTTACGGAATACGCCTGCCAGTAATCAATAAAAAAGTGCTTGAACTGAACGAACCAGAACGCGGAGATATCGTTGTTTTTCGTTATCCTAAGGAGCCGTCTGTCGACTATATTAAACGTATTGTTGGCCTCCCTGGCGACAAAATTGTTTATAGTAATAAAAAACTGACCATCAATGACGTACCCGTTAAACAGGTTTCATTGGGGCGTTATCAAGGTTTAGGCCAGGGTGAGGATATGACCGGAGCCGAAGAGTTGCTGGAAGATTTGACGGGTGTCGAACACAGCATTCTGATCAGAAATGGCACGCCTACGGTTGAATTTGTTTACGTCGTACCGGAAGGCAATTATTTTGCCATGGGCGATAATCGTGACAACAGCAATGATAGCCGCTACTGGGGACCGGTTCCTGAAGCAAATCTGGTTGGCAAAGCTTTTTTTATCTGGATGAGTTGGGATTGGCAGGATAAAGGTGTCGGTTTCGATCGTATTGGCACGGTATTGAAATGATTAAAAATGCAGATGCAACGTACAAGCTTATAGGCGTTGAATTGCAAAGTATAAATTTTCTGAACCTTTATTCACTGTCATGAATAGTCTGGAAAATCGAATGCCTATATCACCTAAACGTCAACAAGGTTTGACTTTTATCTCACTTGTTTTTATTCTCGGTCTCATCGCGTTTTTTGTCTTATTGGGTCTTAAAATAGGCCCCATCTACCTTGATCACAGCAAAGTAGCCAGTGTGCTCGCTGAGATTGAAGAAACCGCTGGTATCCAGGATAAAAGCGAGGCCGAAATAAGAGACAGCCTGAGCAAACGCTTCAATATCAATTATGTTTCTGATGTCACTCAGGATGATATCACTATCACCAAACAGGGTAATTATCTGAAAGTAGTCATCGAGTATGAGGTTGTCAGGAAAATTGCCGGTAACCTGAGTGTTTTAGTAGAGTTTAATGACGTTATTGAGGTCGGCCAGAAGTGATAAAAAAGCCCGAAGTATTATGCAAAAAGCTGGGATTGTCGTTTAATAATCCACAGCTTTTTACTATGGCTTTAACCCATCGTAGCGCAAGTTCCAATAATAATGAACGCCTGGAGTTTTTGGGCGATTCAATCCTGGGATTCGTGATTGCGCAGAAATTGTACGACATTTTCCCTGAGGCCAGTGAAGGCGTTTTAAGCCGGCTAAGGGCGAGTCTGGTCAATCAAAGTTCATTGGCAGAGCTTGCAAGAAAGCACCGTTTGGGGGATTATTTGTTGCTGGGTTCAGGGGAATTGAAAAGCGGGGGATTTCGCCGTGATTCCATTTTGTCGGATGCCCTGGAGGCCATTATGGGTGCATTGTTTAAAGATCAGGGTATAGAGGCTTGCCAGCAATGGATAGAGCATTTATTTGCGCAAAAACTGAACAGCCTGTCTTTGGATAACTGGCAAAAGGACCCAAAAACCCAATTGCAGGAATTGATGCAGTCAAAAAAACTGGAATTGCCTGAATATACGTTAGTTACCATGTCGGGATATGCACACGAACAAATGTTTAAAGT
>NQJI01000264.1 GCA_002256705.1 Methylococcaceae bacterium NSM2-1 | reverse complement strand
TCATCAAACAAGTGGTTATTGCTTAACTTCTCCATGACCTTGCCAAAGTCCGAGGGACTGATAGACAGATAGAACGCTATGTTTCTAGGGAATTTGCTTTTCTCGTTAAGTAGTCCAGCCAGTTCTGTGTAACATTGGGGCTGCTCTATATCGCCCTGATGATAATGAAGGCGTTCACTGAAACGCTGGAATATCGCTTCATCAAAGTCGTCTCCGGATTTTGCCAGAACCATATCCCTGACTTCGCTCAACCATTTTTTCTGATCCCAGGGTCTTCGGCCTATAGCCAAAATACGCGTGCCTACAGGCAGTCGATTGGCCACATCAAGGTGATACAGGGCGGGCATTAATTTAATTCGGGAGAGATTTCCCGTGGCACCAAAAATAACGTATGTACAGGGATCGGCGTTCATAAAGAAGAACTCAGTAGGTGGTTTACCACGAAGGACACGAAGAGCACAAAATTTTATAGTTAATTCTTCGTGAACTTCGTGTCTTCGTGGTGAGCAATAATGGTTAAGGTTACTTAAACGGTATAAGTAGAAGAGGCCGTCTTGCCGCCGTGTCCGGTCCAGTCGGTATGGAAAAACTCGCCTCTGGGCTTATCGGTGCGCTCATAAGTATGGGCGCCAAAATAGTCTCTTTGCGCCTGTAATAAATTGGCCGGCAGCCTTTCGGTGCGATAGCCATCATAATATGCCAATGCAGAAGAGAATGCAGGGGTAGGAATGCCCAACTCTATGCCTAAAATAACCGCCTTGCGCCAGCCTTCATCGGCTTTTTTCATGGCATTAACAAAGAAATCAGCCAACAACAGGTTTTCCAGGTCAGGATTTCCGGAATACGCCTGCTTGATGTCATTTAAAAATTGGCTGCGAATGATACAGCCGCCGCGCCACATCAGAGCAATTTCGCCATAATTTAGCGACAGGTTATATTCCCTGGACGCTTCACGCATCAAGCGGAAACCTTGAGCATAGGAAATAATCTTGGCGGCGTACAAGGCATCACGAACCGCATTAATCATGACTTGTTTGTCGCCGGAAAACGCTTGAGTGCGTTTAGGCAATACCTGCGCTGCCTTGACTCTTTCCGATTTTTGAGCAGACAGACACCGTGCGAATACCGCCTCCCCAATCAGGGTTAATGGAATACCCAAATCCAGCGCATTAATGCCGGTCCATTTTCCCGTACCTTTTTGACCGGCAGTATCGAGGATTTTGTCTACCAAAGGCTGACCGTCTTCATCCTTGTAAGCCAAAATATTGGCCGTGATTTCAATCAGATAAGAACTTAATTCGCCTTGATTCCACTCGGTAAAGATCGCATGCATTTCATCAGCGCTCAAGCCCAAGCCTTCGGACAGCAATTGATAGGCCTCACAGATTAGCTGCATGTCACCGTATTCAATACCATTATGCACCATCTTGACGTAATGTCCCGCGCCATTATCACCCACCCATTCACAGCAAGGTTCGCCATTAACATGCGCGCTGATCGCCTGAAAAATGGGTTTAACAGTAGGCCAGGCTGCCTTGTTGCCGCCCGGCATAATTGAAGGCCCATGTCTTGCGCCTTCTTCACCGCCGGAAACCCCGGTGCCGATATAGTTAAGGTTTTTTTCCTTAAGGGATGCCGTGCGGCGATTGGTGTCGGTAAACAGTGAATTGCCGCCATCAACAATAATGTCGCCAGCTGATAACAGAGGCACCAACTTGTCGATATATTGATCGACAACGTCACCCGCTTTAACCATCAGCATGACAATGCGCGGTGATTCCAGGCTATCAATCAGCTCTTCAAGTGAGTGAGTACCGACAACCTGAGTGCCTTTAGCCGGACCGTCTAAAAACTCATCGACTGTGCTGGTGGTGCGATTAAAGACCGCCACTTTAAAACCGTGGTCGTTCATATTGAGAACCAGGTTTTGCCCCATTACTGCCAGACCGATTAAACCGATGTTTGCTTTCATGTTTGCCCCTAAGGAATTACTGTAGGTGAAATATTATCATATTTTGCAGATTGTTCGCGTATAGGTTCAAGCCTGAAAACAACCTTGTCGGACCATAAACGATTTAACTGTTCACCCTTCGGCAAGACTTTTAGTCTTGAGCGACCTCGATTACATCACCGCGCAAAAAAGAGTTAAGTAAGGGGTAGAGCTTTGATTCATGTTGGCGCATGGCATGGTGAGTTATC
>NQJI01000036.1 GCA_002256705.1 Methylococcaceae bacterium NSM2-1 | reverse complement strand
CCCGGAATGACCTTGCGCAAGGGCATCAGTCAAAATTCCCGCCAATGGCGCCAGGCCTGTTCCAGTTCCAACCAGAAGCATGCCCTGTTCACGTCTTTCGGGCAGGTAAAAACAATGCCCGCGCGGTTCGGATACGGCGATGGTATCTCCTGCCTTGATTTCGTCATGCAGCCATTCACTAAACTTGCCGCCTGATAAGCGGCGAATATGAAATTCCAGGGTATTGGATTCCTGCGGGGTATTGGCAATCGAATAGCTGCGCGTTAAGCCGTCGGCTCTCTGTAGATTAACAAATTGCCCCGCGTTAAATTCGAATGCATCCTTAAAAGCTATAATCAACAGCAGCGTATTCCTGTTGAGCATCTCGTTAACAACAACGGTTCCTTCAGTATAGAAGTCGGATTGGTCGGGCAGTTTAATGACCATGTCCTGTTCTGGATGACACAGACAGGCAAGAAAATGATTGTGTTTTTTCAGGGTATTTTTTAATCCGGCCTGAGCTTCTTCCGGCGGCGGGGAATCAGGACTGCGTACTATACAACTATGACAGGTGCCTTTTTTACAGGCGTAGGATATATTTACATTTTCACGTAACAAGGCATCGAGCACTGTTTCATCCGCTTGGCAGCTATAGGTCTTGTCTTCAATCGTTAATTTGTACATGATTCCACCGTTAAAACTGACTCCATAATGTTGATAAATGTCAAACTAAAACATTATGGAGTAGGGTTAAAATTGTTTACCTGCCTAATACATCGTTGCGTGTAGTTTCACAAATCGCCACCACTTCATTGATGAGTTCTTGCGGGACATTCAACTCTACCAATGTTGCCCCCAAATTTTCTACGACTGCGTCGAAATGACTGTCATCCAAGCCCATCTTAAGAAGATGGGCATGGCCCTTACGCATGTCCTCTCCCGTATAGTTATGCGGACCGCCAAATGCCATGGTCAAAAAAGCTTTTTGTTTGGCAGCCTGTTTTTCCATGTCAACGTCTTCGAAGAAGCGGTTGATACGGTGGTCAGTCAGCACCTTGCGGTAAAAAATATCTACGGCAGCATTAACAGCAGCTTCGCCGCCGAGTTTGTCAAATAATGTATCGCTCATGATTATTTCCAATGTGTTATGTGGGTATTTACATCTAACTTAAGCAAAATTGCCTGGGAATAAGTTTATAACAATAGATTTACTTATACAACTTAAAAGTATTATAAGCTACACATTATTTTTAAGACTAAGCTAACCTGTGTTCGGAATAAAAACAAATTCATACTGAACCTGTTGAAAATCGGATAAATAGCTGAAATCGTTTGTTTGCCGGTTCAACTGAAACCACGGGCCATGCTGTTCAGCACAGAGAGAGGGATCTTTTTCAAGATGAAAGGTTAGACCTGATGAACCTGGAATGTGACCAGATAATAAAATGAAATAAATTCAATTCCAGGATAAAGTTCAATATCTTCATCAATCAAATGATATTGTTTAACCGGTATTTCAATATCACTCTTTACACAGGCACCATGACTGTTTGGTTCCTGATTTGAGTGAACAATTGTTTGCGCATATTCAAATTTTTTGCTGGAATCAGAGGCATCAGCATGTTTCAACAATTCAATATAAGCTTTCGAGTAGTTCTCATCATTGTTAATCCTTTTTGGTCATTGAACCCATAAAACTAAATGGCTAAATATGTCTTCTTGTTTATTTGTTTTTCAAAGGCTCTGGCGGTATTTTGAGAGACTATTTCTTTCTTTATAGCTGTTCATCACCACAGTCTTTTGAAAATATCGCGAATTTCATCGCGATTTAACTCAACGTAATTGTTCACTAACAGCCGTTGTTGTTCGCGAACCACGCTGTCAGCGAACGACTCAATATCAGCTTCGGTCATGCCATATTCACGCAATGACTTCGAAGGAAGCAGCTGATTTAGTAGCCCGTCCATTGCTTCCCAAGGGTCTTGACCCTCGGGACAAACCAATACTTGCGCGAGAAGAAGCGTTAAGAATTGAGTTTTTCCATCGGGTTTTTTGCTACGATAGACTTGAAAAACAGTACTGAAGAACCTGGCGCAAGCTTCCCCATGAAATACGTGATACTTTTCGCCCAGGGGATAAGCAAGAGCATGCACAGCACCTACGCCAACATTTCCAAAAGCAATTCCAGCATAGTTGCTAGCCTTCATAAGATCTTCGGCGACGTCCTGGACTACGCTATCATTGTCATTTGACAACAAGGTTTTATAAGACTTTAGCAATAGACGAATGGATTCAATGCTAAATAGTTCAGAATATGCATTAGCCCGCGGCGCTACGAAAGACTCCATCGCATGGGCCATTGCATCGAGCGAGCTCGTGACCATGACCTGCTTGGGCAGACAGTAAAGCAGTTCTGGAATCAGTGCCGCCTTATCTGCGAACAAAGGTTCAGCTGAAAGACCTTTTTTTGTACCCTTGGACGGAATGCCGGCAATCGAGATGCACGTCATCTCGCTGCCTGTGCCACACGTAGTGGGAACTAAAATCAGTTCTTTCTCTTTGATAGGCTGCGCCTTTCCTTCAAACAACTGTAAGGCAGAGCTCATGGTTGGCTTAAGTGCCAAGAGCTTGGCTATGTCGAGAACGGAACCGCCGCCTACGGCAATCACCCGCATGCAATTGAGCTTGCGGAAATCAACCAGAATACGGTCAATCATTTCATCGGTAGGTTCACCGGTTCCGTAGTCTTCAAATAAAAGAATGGAACTTCGTACCTTTATAGGTTTGAACCATTTTTCATGCAGGTGGCGCACCGTAAAGATACAATCTCCTGGGGCAAAGTCCATCAGCTCGGCGAATTCCGAAAAAGAGGAGAAGCATTGAATGACGGGTTTGATTTGAAATTGTTTCATGTCTGAGCTTCGTTTATTCCCATATTTCAGCCGGATTTATAGGCATACATTTGTTTTCAATCACTTTACCGATTTGAGAGACATTCATGAGGTGCGTGTAATTGAGGTTTTCTGAAATACTGTTTCCACCCCAGGAACCACAGCCGAGGGTGGTGGTTGGTGAAAAGCCATTGAGGAAAGAACCGCCGGCACTGGTAGCGGACGGTTGGTTGACGACCAGACGGCTGACAGTGAGACTCAATCCAGCGACCCGAATGTGGTCTTCATTATTGGAATGAATGGCTGCAGTATGGCCTTTGCCTTCTACTTCCAAATTGGCCTGTGCCATTTGTAAAGCTTGTTCGAAAGAACTGTATGGCAGAATGCAAATGACGGGGAAGAGTTTCTCTTTGCAGAGTATGTCAGCAGTGCCAGCCCCTTTGGCTTTGAGAAGAATAAGTCGCATCGTTTCAGGAATGCTAATGCCGGCAACTGCGGCAACCTTCCATGCCGGGAGGCCTATGACCTCTGGATTCATTTTGCCATCATGGAATACCGCCTTGCGAAAAGCTTCGATTATATCCTTGTCGGCACTGTACCAGACCTTGCCGGTATTGATAAATGCTTCTACCGCATCGTTGTATTGCTCTTCGGGCACCAAAACGCACTGCTCATGGGAACAAATGAGACTGTTGTCAAATGACGCGCCAGTCACAATTTTGGCTGCGGCTTCATCAAGATCAATGTCCCGGTCAATAATCACAGGGACATTGCCGGGACCCACTCCAAAGGCTGGTTTACCGCTGGAATAGGCCGACTTCACCATAGCCCCGCCACCCGTGGCAACGATGACATCAACCGCTTGCATAAGCTCTTTGGTGGTTTCGACAGAGCCATTCTTGACTACCTGCACCAGGTTTTCAGGGCCATTATATTTAAGCACAATGTTCATAAATGCCTCGCTCATATCTTCGGCACAGCGTTGGCCTTTGGGATGCGGTGCGATGATAACGGCGTTGCCGCACTTGAGAGCAAACATGGCATTGCACATGGGTGTGACAATAGGGTTGGTGACTGGGGTAACGGAGCCCACTACACCCATAGGCTTGGCTATATAGATAAGGCCTTTCTCACTATTTTCACCGATGATTCCCCGGCTTTTTTTGCCTTTAAGGTTGTTCCAGATGATGGCTGATTTGCTTCTGCTTTTTGTTATTTTGTCCTGGAGATTGCCAATGCCTGTGTCTTCAATCGCCATTTGGGCGAGTAGCTCAGCGTTGTCGTAGACGTATTTGCCGATTTCACGCACGATACTATCAATATCACTCTGCGGAAAAGTTTCAAAAATCCGCTGAGCTTCGCGTGCTTTTAAAACCATTTCGGAAATTTGTGGAGAGGGGCTTTTTATAGTTTCCGGCATAAGAGTGCTCATTTTTTTGATAAAAATGTGAAAGTTAATAATGTAAAGTAGGATAGGATTAGGATTTAATCATCACATTTAAGTAGGCATCGACACACCATCGCTTGAGTTCTTTTGCCAGCTTGGTTGCCCCATGACTTTTTGCAGGTCATCATAGATATCTCTTACTCGACCTGCGGCATGGGTATAGCGGGCATTTAGAGTTAAAGCAAAAAGTCCAATACTGGAAAATAAGATCAAGGAACCGGTAATCAAGTCAACAATGCCATCAAGCCTGCTGTGAGCATTAGCCAGCCTGCCCATCAATACGTGGACTGGTTAAAATGGGCGAATAGATAAACATAAACAAAGAAAATGCGGCGAGCCAGGACAGAGTTGATCCATAAATTAAAATGTTGTACCAGTTGGGAAAAGCTATCGGTAATAAAACTCTGAGCAAGGCGGCTACATTAATCAATACAAACGCAATTGCCACTGCATTTGACACTCTGAGTGCCCGGCCAGTATGGCCTAATGATACCCGCGCCATCATTCCCAAAGTTAACACACCTATGCCGCCAAGAGTAAACGCATGTAAAGCTAGAGAGGGTAATACCCATGCGTATGCAGACAAGGCCGTTAATATAAATCCAAGAATAATCCAGCCATAACCCGCATAAAGTATCCATAACAAAGGCACATACCAAATGCGTTGCACATACCAGCCGGATAGGCGGGCGCTATTGACTATCACGGCGAAAACCGCTGTTAGCGCTAAAAAAGTCCCCGAAACAGCCCACAGTTGCAAAGCAAAGACAGCAACAGCTGAAGCAATTGATAACAAATCCAATAGCGGATTTCTAATAAGCAGTGTTCCGGACAACCCCCGTTCCGTGAAAAAGGGAAACACCCGTCCGGCAATGACCAAAATCAATGTAATAATAGTTGCGACCACGAGTTGGATGCCGATCCATGCCGTGTTTTGGCAGAACCCCAAAATTTCACCATGTATCAAGCCATTGCCTAGCGTTAAAAGCAGCAACAGACCGATAAAAACCAGACTTCTGAAATGCCTGGCCTGCATAATCGGTTTGCTGATTTGATAAGCCAGAATGGGCAGGAAAGCGAAATCAATGACTGCAATCAAGGCATCCGGTAATAAACCCGCATAAAAAGGCAGAATGCGTCCATAAAGCCATAACAAAGCCAGTCCTGCTAATTTATCACCGGTCAGGGTGGGTTTGCCTGTCCAGTTTTTAACTGCCGTTAATAAAAAACCGGCAATAACCGCAACAGAATAACCCAGTAGCATTTCATGGGCATGCCAATAATTATTGGCAAAATAATTATCTACGGTTAATGTACCTTTAAAAATAGCATTCCAAAGCACGATTAAAATGAGCGCCGATAATCCGGCCAAGGCAAAGAAAACTCTAAAGCCCAGGCCAAAAAGAGGGGTATCAAAAATTTTTTGTGTATTCATAGGGTTGTATTTTCCAGCCAGTCCAGTTCAGCATTCGAGAAACCTGCAATTATACGCATTTCTCTATTAAAAGGGCCTTTTGGCATACCGCCCTGGTAATATTGCTTGATCAATTGGCGATATTTAGCTTCAGGTTCAAATCCTTGTTGCCCACAGACAAATTTAAACCAGTATGACCCGCGTTCCACATGACCAACTTCATCGGTTAGAATGCGGTTTAATAGCGCTACACTTGAGTGATCACTCATCTGCCTGAATTTGGCAATGATAGCAGGAGTTACATCCAGTCCACGCGCTTCCATACAGCGCGGCACCATAGCCAATCTCGCCAATAAATCATCAGCGGTATCCTTGGCATGATCCCACAAGCCGCCATGTGCGGGTAAATCGCCATAATTCACATGCATTGCCAGTAAATGTGTGCGGATTAATTCAAAGTGCTGTGCTTCTTCATCAGCAACCCGTAGCCAATCCTGATAAAATAGATCGGGCATACCGCGAAAGCGATAGAGCATATCCCAAGCCAGATAAATTGCCACGAATTCAACGTGAGCAATGGCATGAAAGAAGGCGGCAACCCCATCAGCAGTGCCGAGTTTTCGTTTGGGCATATCGCGCGGAGGCAATAATATCGGCTTATCAGGAAACCTTACCTGAGCAATTGGCAATACCGGTTGATCCGATATAAGGCTTAATTCACCGTTTTCCAATGAGTGCCTAGCCTGATGGGTCAATGCCAATTTCTCGTCGATAGTGGCGCTATGCAAACTCGCTTCGGCAAATTCAAATAAATTTTTCATTACAGATAATCTGCGTATACATGATTAAAATTTTAGATTTCACGTTATTGATCTTTTATTGCTTATTTATATACTGGCTTTCAGATCAACCATCCCTGCCAGCGCCTATGTGGTTTGAGCATCAGGATAAACTCCACCACGCAGGCGCTTATTCAATTATGGGGCTGTTGGCATGGCGCAGTTTTAAACATTGGCTCAGTTCGCCAATTATACTGTCTTTACTCAGCTTTGCGTTCTGCAGTTTGTACGGATTATCTGATGAATGGCACCAGTCGTTTGTCGTGGGACGTGAGTCAGATATCGCTGATTGGCTTGCCGATACCAGCGGTGCGGGCCTAGCCATTTTTTTCTGCATAAACTACGAAAAGGTAAGAATGATAAGGCTAGATTCTAAAAAGGTACTTTTTTGCATTGTGCTTTTGCCTTGTATCTTTTTTATCAGTTCAACTAAAATGCTTGGTTTTCATCTGCTTTGATACAACCCCATGTCTAAAAATATTCGCATTGAACGATGGAGCGGTGCAGCGCTTCAGCAATATATTCCTGAACTCGCACGCCTTAGAATTGAGGTATTTCGTGACTTTCCCTACTTGTACGATGGGGATTATGACTATGAAAAAAAATACCTGCAAACTTATATTGATTGTCCTGAGAGCGTCATCGTATTGGCGTTTGATGGCGATAAAGTGGTCGGCGCCTCTACTGCCATTCCCATGAAATATGAAACGGATCAACTTAAAAAGCCATTTCTTGAACATGGCTACAATCTTGATGATGTTTTTTATTGCAGTGAATCTGTTTTAAACAAGGATTATCGCGGCTTGGGCTTGGGTGTGCAGTTTTTTGAGCAAAGAGAAGCTCATGCTGCAGAACTGGGCGGTTTCAAGTTTATTACTTTCTGTTGTGTAGAGCGGCCTCTGGATCACCCGCGTCGTCCAGCCAATTATGTTCCGCTGGATCAGTTCTGGAACAAACGCGGCTATTTCAAACATCCAGAACTTAAAACAACCTACACCTGGAAAGATCTGGATGATACTGAAGAAACACCAAAACCCATGACTTTCTGGCTTAAACATGAGCGTTAAAATTGCGACGGCCCAATACGACATCAGTTTTCTTGAGAATTGGCAGGCTTACCAACAAAAAATTGAACGCTGGGTTGCCCAGGCTATAGCACAAGATGCCAAAATTTTGCTGTTTCCTGAATATTTCAGCATGGAACTGGCATCACTGTTCGGCCAGGAGGTTTATTCATCGTTAAGCAAGCAGCTGGCGGCCATGCAGTCATTGCATGATGATTTTACCGGACTGTTCAAGAATCTGGCCCAAAAATACCAGTGCATTATTCAATCGGGTACCTTTCCGGTCCGCATCGATTGTGGAATCTATCGAAACCGCGCTTATTTGTTTATGCCAGACGGCCATTTTGATTACCAGGATAAGATCATGATGACCCGTTTTGAAAACGAGCAATGGCTAATTAAAGGCGGTAAGGAATTAAAGTGTTTTGATACCGAATACGGGAAAATTGCTATTAACGTTTGTTATGACAGCGAATTTCCACTGCTGGCAAGAAATCAGGTTGAAGCAGGGTGTGTGTTGATTTTAGTGCCCAGTTGCACCGACACTCTCGCTGGTTATCATCGTGTTAAAATAGGCTGTCAGGCAAGAGCCTTGGAAAATCAGTGCTATGTTGTTCAAGCATCGCTGGTAGGTGATGCCGCGTGGTCGGAAGCGGTGGATGTTAATGTCGGTGCGGCAGCTATTTACACACCAGTAGATAGAGGTTTTCCCGATAATGGTATTTTGTCGGCCGGTACATTCAACGCAGTACAATGGGTAGTTGCACAGATATCACCCAATGACTGTAAAACAGTTCGGGAACAAGGCCAGGTCTTTAATTACAGGGATTGGCCATTGCAAAAGACCGTTGTTAATTAAAAACGGAATCAAAAGAAAAACCGTGATTTTGTAGAATTTCTTTTAATTTTTTTAATCCTTCCATTTGAATCTGCCTAACGCGCTCTCTGGTTACCTCCAACTCTTGAGCTACCTGCTCAAGAGTTGCTTCTTCATAACCGCAAATGCCATAGCGACGGCAGATAACTTCACGCTGTTTTTCTGGCAGCTCAAACACACAGCTGGTAATACTTCGTTTGATACAATCTTCTTGTATTTGTTCATCATGTCCTAAACGCTTGGCATCCGAAATGGCCTCAATCAAAGGTTTATCAATATCCTTGGCTCCCGGCACATCGACTGAAGTTACCCGTTCATTGAGTTTGAGCATTTTTTCAACTTTGTCTAGCGGTTTAACCATGTAATCAGCTATATCCTGGGCGCTGGGTTCTTGACCGAGTGTTTGCGCCAAATGGCGCTGAGCCTTAAGGTAAGTATTCATTTCTTTGACAATATGTATCGGCAAACGAATGGTTCGTGTTTGATCCATTATTGCCCGTTCAATGGACTGTCTTATCCACCATGTTGCATAGGTTGAAAATCTGAAACCTCTTTCAGGATCAAATTTTTCAACTGCGCGGATCAAACCCAGATTACCTTCCTCGATTAAGTCCA
>NQJI01000263.1 GCA_002256705.1 Methylococcaceae bacterium NSM2-1 | reverse complement strand
GCAATGTCTGCGGCAAAAAATAACAAAATGAAAAATTTTTTATTTCCATCATATTGATTTTATTTAATATTTAATAAATATAACTGCCGTTTGTATACTGTACTTTAGGAATGAAAATAAAATAACTAGAGCATTTGCATTTTTGTCCAGGTTATTTAGTTGCCGTACCTTAATTCAAGCAACCGCCAAAATAAATTCAGCCGGTTCACCTGTAAACAAGGAATGCGCCGATACTGACTGCCTATATGTCTAATCGTTAAATCATTATAGACTATAGCTATCACGCTAAAACCCATCATACTACTGAATTATGAAATCCACATTAACCGTTAGCGCTGTTCAACAGCCTTGCAATGAAGACAGACAGACTAACCTTGATTTTTCCATTGCAAAAATACATGAAGCCGCCGCAGACCATGCAGATCTGGTGGTATTACCCGAACTGCATCTGGGGCCATATTTTTGTCAGAACCAGGATTATAATAATTTTGATCTTGCCCAGGAAATTCCAGGACCGACAACTGAAATACTGTCAGCCGTGGCTAAAAAACTGAAAATCGTTATCGTCTCAACCATCTTTGAAAAAAGAGCGCCGGGGCTTTATCACAATACAGCAGTGGTTTTTGACAAGGATGGCAGTATTGCTGGTAAATACAGAAAAATGCATATACCCGATGATCCGGGTTTTTATGAAAAATATTACTTCACGCCGGGTGACTTGGGTTTTAAACCAATAGAAACATCTATTGGCAAATTAGGCGTATTAGTCTGCTGGGACCAGTGGTTTCCGGAAGCGGCAAGATTAATGGCTTTAGCGGGCGCAGAAGTTTTAATCTACCCTACCGCCATAGGCTGGGATCCTCAAGATACCCCTGCAGAACACCAACGCCAACTGGATGCCTGGATTACTATTCAGCGCTCTCACGCAGTCGCTAATGGTATTCCGGTTATTTCCTGCAATCGTATCGGGTTTGAGCAAGCGCCCGATTCAGCAACAGGTATCACCTTCTGGGGTAATAGTTTCGTAGCAGGCCCACAAGGAGAAATAATAACCCAGGGCAATGATTCAGAAATAAAACTATTAACTTGTACGCTTGATAGGTCACGCATTGAGCGGGTCAGACAAATATGGCCCTATTTGCGTGACCGCAGAATTGATGCCTACGGCGATTTAAGCAAACGTTTTATCGATTAGCAAGCGTATAAACGGTAACCAAAACCCATCCTGAAGATGCCTTTGGGATGGGTTTCGCTTTGTTCTAACCCTCCTGCAAACCCTAAACTTCAAATTCAGAGCGATCATGACCGGCATTTATCAAGGATTGCAGCCATGTCGGCATGACCCCGCGGCCTGTCCATGTTTTATCAGGGTCTTCTGGATGGCGATATTTGACAGGCACTTTAACGCCTTTACGCGCTGACTTTTTATCACTTTCGTGGATGTCTACAGTAACATCAATAGTTGCTGCCAATTCTTTAATCTGCGCTATAACGTCTTTACGCTTATTTGCCTGTATATTTTTTAATGCCTTTTCTGCGCTTTCAATAACAGCCTGTAATTCACTTTCAGAAAGATTCTGATAATCGGTCATTGTTACTCACTCACTAATAAAAAAACTGCAACTATTCTATCATAATGAGTAATCACATTTAAAAGTAATACTCATTGTAAGATAATATAACAATACCCTTTAATACATTTATCATTCTTTAAGTTGTAACGACACACTTATTCGTAAATAACATTAAAGTTTATTTGATTTAATAACTGGCCGGTTTCATCAACAAGCCTTGCTGTCCAATTGGTCCTGACGCTATAAGTAAATAACTGGCGGCTTGATGTTCGCCAGGTATTATTCGATATATTTACTCCTTTTCTGGTAATAATCTTACCATCCAGCAACCATTCGTGGTAAACCCTTCGGCCATTCATTGCCGTTAATTCAACAAAATAATAAACTATTGTTGATTTTTTTTTACTGAGTTTCAAGGGCGGGATTATTTCATCTACCGGCTCATTATGATTTATCTTTGAAGTCAGCAGCGCTCTGATTATATTTTTATTACTCTCTATTTTCGGTTTAACCGGCGTATTAACAATCTTTTCAGGCAAAGCTGACTTGGGTTGCAAATCCGTCTTTTGGGTATCGTGTTTTAAAAAAAAGAACAATACTACCATAATCAGTACAACACCGAGCAAAGCCATCAATATCCGTTTAATATTCCATTCTGTT
>NQJI01000262.1 GCA_002256705.1 Methylococcaceae bacterium NSM2-1 | reverse complement strand
ATGGTGCAATTTGCCATCCGTTTTCAGGAGGGGGAGGAGCTTAAGTTGATGCGTAAAAAAAAAGGGGGGGGGGCTGAAAAGCAATACGGGGCGGTGGAGCGGAGATTGGACATGGCCGAATAACCACAGCTAAAGCTAGCTGTGGTTATTCCAAGCACCTTAAAAGAAGTTTTTTAAGTCCAAACGATTATTTGATTTTAGCTTCTTTATAGATAACATGTTTGCGAACAACAGGATCAAATTTTTTGATCTCCATTTTTTCAGGCATAGTGCGCTTGTTTTTTGTTGTGGTATAAAAGTGGCCAGTGCCTTCGGTAGAAATTAGTTTAATTTTATCGCGCATTTTCTTGTCTCCTTAAACTTTTGTGCCGTTTTTACGCAAATCCGCCAACACAGCGTCTATGCCGTTTTTATCAATGATACGCATTGCTTTAGTGGAAACTCTAAGGCGCACCCAACGATTTTCGCTTTCTACCCAGAATCTGTGATGTTGCAGATTTGGAAGAAAACGTCTTTTGGTTCTGTTGTTTGCGTGTGATACGTTGTTACCTGTAACGGGATGTTTTCCTGTTACTTGACATACTCTAGACATGATTAACCTCTTGGTGTGCCTAAATTCAAAAGTTAGCCGATCTTTATACCAAAAAATCTTTTCAAGGTAAATAACAATCTATAAAATAAACCCGATACACTTCTTTCCAAGTACTTAAAACAGGACAACAATGCCTATTAAACTCGGCATGGTCATGGACTCCATCGGCCATATCAATATCAAAAAAGACACCAGTTTTGCCATGTTACTCGAAGCACAGGCCAGGGGTTGGGAGCTGCATTACATGGAACTTAATGACTTGTTTCTAAGAAATGGCAGAGCCTATGCCAGAACCCGAACGCTGACTGTTCAGCGCGACGCGCAACAATGGCATCAGTTTACTTCCGAGCAAGATATTCCGCTGGATCAACTGGATGTAATTATGATGCGTAAGGATCCGCCTTTTGATCAGGAATATATTTATGCCACTTATTTGCTGGAACGCGCTGAAAGTATGGGTGTCTATGTTGTCAACAAGCCGCAATCGCTGCGAGATGCCAATGAAAAACTTTTTACCGCATGGTTCCCGCAGTGCTGCGCGGAAACATTGGTTGCCAGGGAGCCTGCGAGAATAAGGCGTTTCCTGCAGGAACAAGGGGAAATTATTTTAAAACCGCTAGATGGAATGGGCGGAACCTCTATTTTTCATTTGCGTCAAAATGATCCTAACCTTAGTGTAATTCTGGAAACCATGACTCAATATAATAGCCGATATGTGATGGCTCAAAAGTATCTGCCGGAAATTAAAGACGGCGATAAGCGCATTTTATTGGTAAATGGCGAAGCAGTGCCCTATGCGCTGGCGCGTATTCCCGCTCAGGGTGAAACTCGGGGCAATCTGGCCGCCGGAGGGCGTGCGGAAGGTCGTAAATTAACTGAACAGGATTGGTGGATTGCAAATCAGGTGGGGCCTACGCTACGGGAAAAAGGCTTGATTTTTGTTGGGCTGGATGTCATAGGAGATAAGCTGACCGAAATTAATGTAACCAGTCCTACTTGCGCTCAGGAATTGGATCAGCAGTTTGGGCTTAATATAGCAGGTCTATTGATGGATCATATTGAAAACACGCTTCAATAATATGACAAATAAGGCGATATTTATTCCTTCTGCTACCCTGTCCAATAATGATTCATTATTGATGGCTTTATTTGTAGCGGTTATTGTTCACATTGTCCTGGTATTGGGAATGAATTTCACAACGCCCCAACCTGAAAAAATCAATAAATCGATAGATATTACACTAATCAATACGCCCGCAAAAAAAGAACCAGAAAAGTCGAATTTTATAGCTCAGGAAAATCAGTTAGGCGCGGGTGAGAAAACCAAAAAGCCGGAACCACCAGCACATAAGCGCCCCATCAGGGAAAATAGTCAGAAAAAGCCAATCAAAAAAATAGCCCCAGAAGAGAGTAAACCCAAAGTAGCACAAAAAATAATTACTCAGCAAAAGGCTGAAAAGAAGGTTGTTACTGCAAGCAAGGCTGCCGTAGCCAGCCAGACCGAAAAACATCCGCAATTGACGAAAAAACATCCGCAATTGACGGCAGAGTCATTACATCAACAAATCGCACAATTGGGTACAGAAATCAGACAAAGCCAGCCAAGTGCAGATCAAACCAAAATAAAATTTGTTGATTCGGTGAGTGCCCATAAATAT
>NQJI01000261.1 GCA_002256705.1 Methylococcaceae bacterium NSM2-1 | reverse complement strand
CCTTGTATAGCGGGCGCTGTATCCGAGCATGAATATCTTCCAGTTCATACTGAACAGCCTGGGGTAAACTTCGATACGCCTCGCCAATAATAGGCTCATAGCAAAGAGGCCTTTAAGCTTCTTCTTTGTTGCTAACCGATGTTTGTTTGCCCTTTTTTGGTTTTTTCTTTACCATTTTCTCAATCTCAAGTGCTATGTGAGAGCAGTTGTAAGTTCCAGTTTCGTTCAGATTGTAAAATATCATCAGGATGTTGTGCTATTGATTAATGCAGGGCAGAAAACATCACACAATCTCATTCATTCTGCAAATTCCATCAGCCTAACGCTGGCAAACTCTTTATCCGCCACTAATGCGCTGCAAATCCCCTCCCCCAAATCAATATCCAGCACATGCCAGGCCGAAGCCTCTCCACACAGATCAGGAACTCTTATAAATTCGGTGGGATTTTCAGGATTAATGACACAGTGATTTAGCCCTAAAGCAATGCCATGTCCCGTGGCTTTTACAAAGGCTTCTTTCCGTGTCCAGAAACGGTAAAACTCCCGGTTTTTTTGGGTTTCCGGCAGTTTAGCCCAGTAGGCAGCTTCTTCTTCAGCAAAACATTTACCAACCAATCCGGACAAGTTAATTCTTTGTTTGCAGAACTCAATATCGACTCCCAACTGGCAATTCCAGCCTACGCCAATCATCAACCTATCGGCTGAATGAGACAAATTGAAGACCAACTCGGGATAATCGGCAAGATAAGGTTTGCCATGCTCGGCTTTTTTTATTCTTATATTTTCCGGCGGCTGATTAAGGGTTTTGGCTAATACATTTCTTAACCGTCCATGCACTTCTACATAACGTTTATGTAGCGGCGCATTTTTAAATTTTCGGGCCTGAGTCTGCTCGGCTTCATCCAGGACACGCCAGTAAGCTTGATAATGCGCATCATCGGCTGTTGCCTTGCCATGCCATATTACTAGTATTTCAGACTTCATTAATGCCCAACAACCGCCCTCAATGCTGTTGACTTAACTCCTTCTCCCTCTGGAGAGGGCTTTGCACTGCTTATGTCAACAGTATTGACAACCGCCCTGCCCTCACCCCGTCTATCACTGGCTGCGGACAATGACTTTGTCGCTTTATTCAAAAGCACCGCCTGCATGTCACCATAGTGATAACGCGCTTCTTTCAGTTGATGTCCCATTGCTGCAAGACCCTTAATCTCGGAATCAGTCATTGCGCCTTTTTCATATTCAATCAAATCAGGTATAAATTGATGATGGAATCGCGGCACTTGCACCCATGAATCAGGCCCGTTTCCTTTGGCAAAATCCAGCGCAGCCAACAGCACCATCGAAATAATTCGACTGCCGCCAGGTGTACCCAGCACAGCAACATTGCTATCGTTTTCAAGAAAAGTAGGCGCCATACTGGACAGCATGCGTTTTCCGGGGGCGATGGCATTGGCAACACCACCGACCAGGCCGTAGACATTCATAGCGCCCGGAAGACTGGCAAAATCATCCATTTCATCATTCAATAGTACGCCCGTTCCAGGGGCCACAAAACCTGAACCAAAAGGAAAGTTAATGCTGAGCGTTGCAGCAACCCGATTGCCTTCATCGTCAATAATTGAAAAATGGGTGGTATTGATCCCTTCGGGTTGTTGCTCTATTTCGCCTGAAAGCATGTCACTGGGCAAGGATTTATCCGGCCTGATGCTGCTGCGCAAGCCTGCCGCATAATCCTCGCTCAACAAGCGTTTAACAGGGATGTCGATAAAGTCTGCATCACCCAAATATAAAGTACGATCGTGATAAGCGCGGCGCATGGCTTCCGTTATCAGATGTTTACGGGTAATTTCGTCCGTTTTTTGCAAATCGTAGCCCGATAAAACATTCAATGCTTCAATCAAGACGACACCTCCGGAGGATGACGGCGCAGCACTGGTGATTTTTATACCTTTATATTGACCTCTTACCGGTTCCCGCTCGACAATCCGATAAGACTCAAGATCTTCTTTTGTCCAGATACCGCCCGCTTTTTTGACACCTTTAACCAGTTTATCGGCTACGCACCCACTATAAAATCCGTCCCGGCCGGATTCGGCGATGTGCGTCAATGTTCTGGCCAAATCCGGTTGCCGGAGTATTGAATAAAGTTTGGGCAACTTGCCGTCATTGAGAAATATCCCGGCTGTCGCCGGGTATTTGTTGATCAAGTCCGATCTGAATTTCAGCAACTTCAGGTATCGCTCGCCAAT
>NQJI01000260.1 GCA_002256705.1 Methylococcaceae bacterium NSM2-1 | reverse complement strand
AATTTTATCCATTTCATTGTCGGGTATGCCAGGACCATCATCTTCTATAGTCAAACACGGGACTGGATAACGATGAATTTTGACCACGATATTGCCGTTGTCATAACCGTAAGAAATGGCATTATCCAAAAGATTGGCCAACAATTCCCGAAGCAGTATCTCATCTCCTTGTACGTACAACGCCGCTTCCGGACTTTCAAAACTTAATTCCATGTTCCGTTGTAGTGCTTTAGGCACCCAGTCCATGCAGGTTTGTCTAACCAGTTTGCAAAGGTCTACCGGCAGCAATTCGTAGCCGCCACTGATAGGTTCTGACCTGGCCAGAACCAATAATTGTGTAGTCAAATGCGACATGCGATCAGCTGAGTTCTGGATTTGCTGGAGTGCCGGTTTCATCCCGGATAAATCCTGTTCTCGAAGGGCACGTTCGGCTTGCAATTTCAAGCCTGCCAACGGCGTGCGTAGTTGATGTGCGGCATTGGCAATAAAGCGTTGTTGGGTGGCAATGGCTTGCGTGTGTGCTTCCAGTAACTCATTAATGGTATCCGTCAGTGTGCGCACTTCAAGAAAAACATGCGTTTCAGGTATGGGGCTCAGATCATGCGATGACCGCTGTGCGATTTGATTGGCCAACAAATGTAAGGGTTTCAAGCCCTTTTTTAAGCCAGTCAACAAAAAAATACTCGTTAACAAAATCAAAACTATTTGCGGAATCATATCGGCTAATAAAATATCCGTCATCATTGCCCGGCGTTTATTCAAAGTCTCCGCGACGTGTACAAAAATTCTTTCAGGCGTTTGATCTGGCGTGATTAACATCGACACGACTCTGACCGATTCACCGTACATCTTATCGTTAAAATAAACGGGATGTGACCAGTCCGTTTCCGGATCCAGAGGTTCGGGAACAAGATTGTCTCCTGCCAGCATTTCTTGTTCTGAAGAAGTAATTTTAAAATAGGTTTTATCCTGCTCATCCCATTTGAAAATTTCCAAAGCAGCGGCAGGCAATTCGACAAAAACCTTGCCTTCCCGCACTTTGATTTCCTGTGTCAAGGATCTGGCGGAATCGAGTAGCCAACGGTCATACGCTTCATCGACATAATGCAGGGTAACGAAATAGGATAGAACGGCATCGATTATCACGAAAAAAATAAGCGGAATGACCAAACGGAAAAGCATTTCCGTTTTGAGGCTTCTGTTTTTATGCATCGGCTGATTTCTCCAACAAGTAGCCTAGTCCGCGTACCGTGCGAATCACCGCACCATAAGGTTCTATATGCTTGCGCAGGCGGTGGACATAAATTTCAATGGCATTGTCGGTCAGCGCGTCACCGTCGACTGATAGCCGTTGGGCAATACGGTCCTTGGCGACGACTTTTCCGGCTTGCAGCAATAAAATTTCCAATACGCCATATTCCCTTGCCGATAACAAAATAGGCTGGCCATCTACCAACACTTGGTGGTTATGGGTGTCCAGTGCCAGCCGTCCAATCACAATATCTTTACTAAATCCGCCATAACAACGCCGGATCAGGGCATTAATCCGTACCTCCAATTCTCGAAGCTCGAAAGGTTTGGTCATATAGTCATCAGCGCCCTGTTCAATGCCGGTGATTCTGTCATTAACAGCATCTCGTGCTGTCAAAATCATGATAGGCAAAGGCACTTTCAGTCGTCTGAATTTGCGCAATAACTCCAGGCCGTCGATATCCGGCAAACCCAGATCAAGCACAATCAAATCGAAACCCTGTGCTTGCAACAAATGTTGAGCATATGAACCCGTGGTTGCACAGGTAACCGTATAACCGCTATTGGCCAAGGTATGGATTAAGCCATCGGCCAAAACAGCATCATCTTCTATCAATAAAATGTTCATATACTGGAATGACAGTCGTGAAAGGTTCGTGAAAGGAAGAGAGACTAAGATTACGTTTGACTAATAAGCTAATAGTTGACTAAAGAATAATACAGTCAAAAAGCAGAGGCACAAAGCAAAAGGATACAGTTTATAAATTGGCATCATTTAGGCAAGTGGCAGCTTTAATCATAGCAATTGACAAAATAATTTCGAATCGATACTATTTGCGAAAACAGCAATTCACTTCAACGGATTCCTAGAAATGATACACAAACACAAACAATATTATATCCGTCATCTTAAAGATGATATTCCGGCGGGTCTCGTGGTGTTTTTAGTCGCTTTACCCTTATGTCTGGGTATAGCGTTGGCATCAGGAGCACCCTTGTTTTC
>NQJI01000259.1 GCA_002256705.1 Methylococcaceae bacterium NSM2-1 | reverse complement strand
CCAGCACTTTAAAATCCGCCCCACCAACCCTAAGCTGCTCGATTTCACCGACGGGTATGCCGTGAATTCTTTCCATGACCATGACTTTCTGGCGTGTCAGTGGCCAGTGGATTTCGGGTATGTAAATCAATTCCGAGTTTTCGAAATTGCGGCGCAATTTGGCGGCATTGGCCGCTTCTCTTACCAGATCAAGTTCGTCCAGAGTGGTTCTTTCAAATTCGGCAACAACGTCGATAGCCCGCAATCTTCTTGCATCAGACCAGAATCTTTCCGCAAAACGCGCCAATTCATAAAGCAGTCCTATGTCGGAACGAATCCGCTCTTCAATGTCAGGGCGTAATACCTTAACTATTACACTTTCGCCGCTATGCAATACCGCTGTATGAACCTGAGCAACCGAAGCCGATGCCAACGGCTCGGAATCAAACTCGGCGAAAGCATTGGCAATAGACATTCCCAGTTCTTTCTCAATGATGCTACGAGCAATCTCATTGGCAAAGGGCGGGACCCGGTCTTGCAGCTTTACCAGTTCATCGGCAATATCATCGGGAAGCAGATCCTTGCGGGTGGACAAGGCTTGTCCGAATTTGACATAGATAGGTCCCAAATCTTCCAGAGCGCGTCTGATTCTGACGCCACGGGGCTCAGATTTGGGTTTAAGCCAATAGCTGGGAGTTAAAAAAGCTAAATACCGAACAGGGCGGAATAAATGGGTTTTTAATACGATTTCGTCCAGGCCGTGAAAGACCAGAACCCAGTTAATATGGATCAGGCGTAATAATAATTTAGGTCGGATCACGTATTTACCTTATTAAATGTAGGGTGGACGATTTTTTCGTGCCCACCAAGAAATTAGCTTATCAATGGTGGGCAAAAAAGCATTGCCCAACTGGATTATTGTTTCTTCAGCAGCTTATTTTCCAGTCGTTCAATTCTGCTTTGCAAGCGGTCAAAGTCGGTACGCAATTCGTCAACTTGGGCATAAAAAATATCTACTTCAGGCCCTGCCGGTAAATCTCGGGTTTCTTCCTGCAGAAATTCCGATGCGTTAAGACTGAAGGTTTCAATCGACTCTTTGCTCCAGTTTTGACCGGCTCGAAAAAACTGACTTATGTTATGCGCAATACCGTCACCCGTGTAACGGGCCAGTTGCTGTTCCAGATCGATATCCAGTTTGGCGAACAGTTCCTGAAATTTTCGACCAGTGTTCATGTCCCCTTCAATTTTTACTTCACCGGAAAAAATTGAACGCATGGGTTTTGGGCTGAGTCCCATTAAGCCCAACGCAAAAACCGAACCGGTTAAGCATGTATCGGGCTGGTTAAGACACTGATCCAGTAACTGAATAGAATCAGCAGAAGGGCACAGGTAAATGGTTTCATTAAACGGTGTAATCGTCACGGCGATGACTTTACCGGCCAGTGGCGCCAAAAAAACGCCACTGTTCTGATCCAAAGCAAGATATTTGTTAAGCGCAGTTTCCAATGCACTCATCACCAACGGTTTGACGGCCATGCTAGATTTTATAACCTCTGTGAACGGCAACAATACCTTGTGTCATATTGAAGTATTCGCAGCGTTCCAGACCTGCATTTTCCATCATTTTTTTCAGCTCATCCTGTTTGGGGTGCATACGAATGGATTCAGCCAGATAGCGATAACTGTCTTCATCCTTGGCAACAATCTTGCCGATTTTAGGCAGCAGCTTAAAAGAATAAAAATCGTAAACCTTTTCAGTGATTTTATCGGTAGGATGGGAGAACTCCAGCACGATAACGCGGCCGCCGGGTTTCAGAACCCGGTACATGGAACGCAACGCGGCATCTTTATCGGTGACGTTGCGCAAGCCGAAGCCTATACAGACACAATCAAAGGTATTGTCTTCAAAGGGCAAGCATTCGGCATTGACCTGTGCATAGCGGATATTACCGGCCAGACCTTTGTCTATCAGCCGGTTCCGGCCTGTGCGCAGCATCTCGGAATTAATATCGGCCAGGACAACCTGGCCTTCTTTGCCGACGCGTTGTTCGAATAGGGCTGTTAAATCGCCGGTGCCGCCAGCCAGGTCAAGCACTTGCTCGCCTTTGCGGACATTGCTTAATTGCACGGCTACGCGTTTCCAGATGCGATGGATACCCAGTGACATCAGGTCATTCATGATGTCGTATTGTCCCGCAACCGAATCAAATACGCCGCGTACCAGATTGACCTTGTCTTCGGTGGCAACGCGTTTGAAACCGAAATGGGTGGTGTTTTCGT
>NQJI01000035.1 GCA_002256705.1 Methylococcaceae bacterium NSM2-1 | reverse complement strand
TGCAACCCGAACACACTGCCAGGTTTTGGACACTGATACAAGAACGGCAAAAAGGCACCCCTATTGCCTACATCACTGGCCGCCGGGAATTCTGGTCGCGTGATTTTCATGTCACCCCGGACGTCTTGATTCCCCGTCCAGACACCGAACTACTCATCGAACTCAGCTTAAAATTGATACCCCGGGATAAACTGATCAAGATTATTGATCTGGGCACCGGCTCAGGCATTATAGCCATTACTCTGGCCGCAGAATGTCCGCATGCACTGGTCAGCGCAACCGATTTTAGCTTAGCCGCGCTACGCATCGCCCAGCTCAACGCCAATAAACACCACATTAACAACATTCAATTTTATCAAAGCAACTGGTTTGCTAATGTACCCGATGCCAAATTCCATCTGATTGTCAGCAACCCGCCTTACATTGCAGAGGACGATGTCCATCTGAAGCAGGGCGACATCCGTTTTGAACCTCAAACAGCCTTGTGTGCCGGCGAACAGGGGCTCAGTGATATTAAAATCATTGCTGAAACTGCGCGTAACCGCCTGGAGCCCGGCGGGCATTTATTAATTGAACATGGCTACGATCAGCAACACCCAGTGCAAACCATTTTTAAAGATTTCCATTACGATAACGTTCAAACAGTCACCGACCTGTCAGGACAACCCCGGGTGACATATGGGCAATTGAATGCCGTGTAGAGACGGATTTATCCGTCCCTACGCCACACAATGTTTCATTGATGGTGAATACTCAGCCCCTTGCCAAATTTAGATGAATACCCTAAAAATATAGGCGTTAGCAATCCCCCTCTTTGAAAAAGAGGGGCTGGGGGAGATTTTTTAAATAAATCCCCTTCAATTCCCCTTTTTCAAAGGGGGATATGAGTAGTACCATTGATGATTTTATTTCATGCACGTTACTTACCCTCCAGCCTTGAACCTTGAACCTTGAGCCTAATATTATGAACCAGGAAGAAATCCAGATTCCCCGTAAAATAACCAACCAATTACTGCATCTTGCGCAAGTTTCACCTGACTTTGAGGTATGTGGCCTTATCGGCAGCAAAAATGGGTTGCCGACCCATTGCTATCCCATAAAAAACTCCGCCGAACTCCCTCAACAACGCTTCCTGCTTGATGCTGGCCAACAGATCTCGGCCATAGCCAAAATGCGTGAATTGGGAGAGGAGCTTTTCGCCATCTATCATTCCCACCCGACCTCACCCGCACTACCGTCATCCTATGATTTAGAGCTAGCCGCTTATCCTGAGGCGTTGTACCTGATTATTTCACTCAATACCAAAGGCATACTGGAAATGCGCGGCTTTAAAATTGTCCAGAAAACCGCACTGGAAATACCGCTAATAATGAATGATGATTAATTCCTGAAAGGACACATCACCGCAGACTCATGGTGTCACGGAATTGTCACCGGCATTTCTTCATAAATGACCCACAAATCTTCATAGTACGTTTAATCAGCAAACTCAACTGTGATTATTGAGCCGACACCGGAGCAAGCATTGCTAATAGGCAAATATTGCGACTAATCGGGCAAAAATCAAAAAGGATAAGAGAGGTAATTACATTTTCACAAAGAACCTAGTAAAATGCCGAATGTTGTGTTGTCAAAAAAAAAGACAATTATTCCAAGTATGTCATCCAAGTGTGTTTTTTTAAACAACCAAGTAATTTACTCTTGAATTTAAAAAACGAATATAATCGACTTTAAGTCGAAAAATCATCATGTTTATTGAGGTGTTAGCGTGGAGCTAAGCGGTGCACAAATCCTGGTTCAAAGTCTTATAGACGAAGGCGTGGAATATATTTTTGGCTATCCTGGCGGAGCAGTATTGCATTTATATGATGCTCTTTTCCAGCAAGACGAGCTCAAACACATCCTGGTTCGACATGAACAAGGTGCAACCCATGCGGCTGATGGTTATGCCCGAGCCACCGGAAAACCAGGTGTGGTCCTGGTTACTTCGGGCCCGGGCGCTACCAATGCGGTAACCGGTATTGCTACAGCTTATATGGATTCAATTCCCATGGTTATCATTTCCGGCCAGGTTTCATTACCCGTGATTGGTAGTGATGCTTTCCAGGAAGTCGATATGATCGGCATTACCCGGCCCTGTGTTAAGCATAACTATTTAGTCAAGGATGTTACCAAATTAGCCGAAACCATTAAAAAAGCATTTTATGTCGCCACAACGGGGCGCCCTGGACCAGTCGTAATTGATGTACCCAAAGATATAACTGCGCCAAACATTAAAGTACCTTATAAATACCCTAAAAAAGTCTCAATACGCTCATATAATCCTGTAGTTACCGGACATAAGGGGCAGATTAAAAAGGCCGTTGATTTATTGCTGAGCGCACACAAACCCATCATTTATTCGGGTGGCGGTGTAGTTCTGGGTGAAGCCAGTAAGGAATTGACAGAATTGACTCACGCACTGGGCTATCCGATTACCAGTACTTTAATGGGCCTGGGCGCTTATCCTGGAACGGACAAGCAATTCATCGGCATGCTGGGTATGCACGGCACTTATGAGGCCAACATGGCGATGCACGAAAGCGATGTGATTATTGCCATCGGTGCGCGTTTTGATGACCGCGTCACAGGCAAACTGGATTTGTTTTGCCCTTATGCCAAGATCATTCATATAGATATCGATCCCGCCTCTATTTCCAAAACCGTTAGAGTCGATATTCCTATTGTCGGCGACGTTAAACCGGTGTTGGAACAAATGCTTGAGATGATAAAAGAAAGCTCAAAGAAGCCCAATAAAAAAGCACTGGAGCTTTGGTGGCATCAAATTGGGCAATGGCAAGCAGTTAACTGCCTGGAATTTGACCGTGAAAGTCCTTTGATCAAACCGCAACATGTCATTGAGCAATTGTATGAAGTGACCAAAGGCGATGCCTATGTGACTTCAGATGTAGGCCAGCATCAGATGTGGGCAGCGCAATACTATCCTTTCGACAAGCCGCGTCATTGGATAAATTCAGGTGGGCTAGGCACTATGGGCTTTGGTTTGCCTGCGGCCATCGGGGTTAAATTGGCATTTCCTCACGCAGATGTTGCCTGTGTTACGGGTGAAGCCAGTATCCAGATGTGCATACAGGAGTTATCGACCGCTTTGCAATACAAGACGCCGATTAAAATCATAAACCTGAATAATCGCTATATGGGCATGGTCCGGCAATGGCAGGAATTTTCCTACGAAAGCCGTTATTCTCATTCCTATATGGATACTATTCCTGAATTTGTCAAATTGGCAGAAGCTTATGGCCATGTCGGGATGCGTATAGACAAGCCGGAAGAAGTCAGACCCGCTCTGGAAGCCGCCTTTGCCATGAAAGATCGTACCGTATTTTTGGACATCATGACCGATAGAACTGAAAATGTTTATCCGATGATTGAGGCCGGTAAGGGCCATCATGATATGAAATTAAGAGTCGCCCTGGGCACAACGACGGACAGGGAATTGGCGTAATGAGACACATAATTTCTATTCTAATGGAAAATGAATCCGGTGCATTGTCACGGGTAGCGGGCTTATTTTCCGCACGTGGTTACAATATTGAGTCGCTAACCGTAGCACCGACCCAAGACCCCAGTTTGTCAAGAATGACATTGGTTACCCGTGGCAGTGAAGAGATCATTGAGCAAATTACCAAACAACTTAATAAGTTGATTGATGTTGTTAAACTGATCGATTTAGCCGAATCCTTTCATATTGAACGTGAACTGATGATGGTTAAAATCAAAACCACTGCGGAAATGCGCGATGAAATCAGAAGCATGGCGGATATATTCCGCGGCAAGATTATTGATGTTACGCCGGCCACCTACATTGTTGAAATGACCGGTCCTTCAGAAAAACTCGATGCCTTTGTCGCCGCTATAGACCCGGACAGCATTATCGAAGTGGTTCGTTCAGGCCCGACAGGCATTTCCAGAGGCGAGAAAGGATTGCATTTATAACTTAAGGCACAAGGTTCAAAACGTCACTCTTTTACCTTGCTCCTTGTATCTTGACTCACCAAAATTTTAAACCCAGAAAAAACAGGAAAACTCATGCAAGTTTATTACGACAAAGATGCCGATTTATCTATCATCAAAGCAAAAAAAGTAGCTATCATCGGTTACGGTTCTCAAGGTCATGCCCATGCTAACAACTTAAAAGATTCTGGCGTTGACGTTGTAGTTGGTTTGCGTGCTGGTTCAGCTTCGGTTGCCAAAGCCCAAGCATCGGGATTAACCGTTAAAGATGTGCCTGAAGCCGTTGCCGGTGCAGATGTAATTATGATCCTTACACCTGACGAATTTCAATCGCAATTGTATAAAGCCGAGATTGAACCCAACATCAAACAAGGCGCTGCCCTGGCTTTCGCTCATGGCTTTTCTATTTTGTACAACCAGGTTGTACCCAGAGCCGATCTGGACGTAATCATGATTGCGCCTAAAGCGCCCGGCCATACTGTACGTTCTGAATTTGTACGCGGCGGCGGTATTCCTGATTTAATCGCCATTCATCAGGATTCTTCAGGGTCGGCCAAGGCTATTTGTTTGTCTTATGCATCGGCTATTGGTGGCGGTCGCTCAGGTATCATTGAAACCACCTTCCGGGATGAAGCAGAAACGGATTTGTTCGGTGAGCAAGCGGTATTATGCGGTGGCGCGGTTGAATTGGTTAAAGCAGGTTTTGAAACACTGGTTGAAGCCGGTTATGAACCAGAAATGGCCTACTTTGAATGCCTGCACGAGTTAAAATTGATTGTTGACTTGATGTATGAGGGTGGCATTGCCAACATGAATTACTCCATCTCCAACAATGCCGAGTATGGTGAATATGTCACCGGCCCTAAAATAATCAACGAAGAAAGCCGCTGGGCGATGCGTGAAGCTTTGAAAAACATCCAAAACGGTGAATACGCGAAGAAATTTATCCTGGAAGGGATGACCAATTATCCTGAAATGACTGCCAGACGACGTTTGAATGCAGAACATCCTATTGAAGTTGTAGGTGAAAAATTGCGTAGCATGATGCCCTGGATTAAAGCTAATCAGATAGTTGATAAAACGAAAAACTAAAGTTTGCTATAACAATTTTAAAAAAGCCCGTCTTTATGATGGGCTTTTTTATTGATGGTCTTTTAATTTTTGGATTGGAAACCTGCCATACGGGCTACAAACTTAAGCCGAAAACAAGCATTAAGGCCTAACTGTGTAAACTGTCCCGCCTTGCCGTGTGAATGTTCAGCTCTCATTCCAAGGGCTGACAAACTGTTTTCATGAGGGTAAAGTCGGCAGTCTAAATCAGTGTGTATTTGTTAACTTGAGTCCAGTGGAGAAAAACATGAGACAAGAAAATACTGTGAGTGCATTTTTATTGGGTGCATCCATCTTTCTGGGGCTGAGCGTACTTGGCTATCTACTCGCTGGTGCAGCGATCCACTTCAAAGAGTATGAGCGTAGCGTTACAGTCAAAGGATTATCCGAGCGGGAGCTGCCAGCCGACATTGTAATATGGCCAATTGTATTCACGGAAGCTAGCAATGACCTTGGAGGCCTATATGGGTCAATTGATACCAGCACTAAAAAAATTAAGGATTTTCTTGTTGCAAAAGGGATTGATATCACTGAAATTACAGCCTCCACGCCTTCCATCACTGACAAATTCGCTCAGCAGTACAATGATACTACTAAGACTGAGTTTAGATATACCGCCATTCAAATAGTCACGGTATATTCTTCCAAAGTCGACCTGGTTCGCAAGGTAATGACAGAACTTGCGGAATTAGGCAAGCAGGGAATAGTCTTTACAAGTGGAGATTACCAAAATCAGAACGAGTACATTTTTACTGGATTAAACAAGATAAAGCCTGAGATGATTGAAGAAGCCACCACTAAGGCACGAGAAGTGGCGATAAAATTTGCTCAGGATTCAAACAGTAAATTGGGTAAAATCAAACAAGCATCTCAGGGACAATTTGAGATAAATCCAAGAGATAAAAACAATCCACATATAAAAAAGATTAGAGTTGTATCCACTGTGGAATATTATTTGTCAGACTAAAGTAACTCGCAAATAATACCCCCTGCCACAGATTCACAAATTCACAGATTCACAGATTCACAGATTCACAGATTCACAGATTCACAGATTCACAGATTATAAATAAGTGTAATCTGTGAATCTGTGGCAGTTTATTTGTTGCGAGTTACCTAAAGGACGGTAACAGCAATCATCTTCAAAACATAGGTTTTGCACCTTAACCTGGAATATCTCACTTTTGATGCAAATTACAATCAATTGTTTGTTATGACTTTTTTGTCTTACTCGTGATCTGTTATATTTTTTACAAACACATAAGCGTAAGCAACTGCTATCCCAAAAACTCCGGTAAGAATAATATCTAATAACATGATAATGACGCTCCTATAAAATTTAATATTTTTCCCATGAATTCATCAAGGATGTTCAATAATGAATATGGGCAGTCCTTAGAAAGGACTTACAAATTAATAAGCCATTTTCATGCCAAACTAATTTAATTAAATAATATGAGTAAAATCAAGCCTAATGTCGGAGCAAGAATGATTTGAAGTAGAAGGGGAAAACCTCAGCGGTTGAAATAAACCATTTCTACCGGTTTATTTCAACCGCTGAGGTTTTTGAACGTATATTGCTGTACTCGTCATTACACCGTTCATTTGATGGAAAAAAAGCATTGCCCAGTCAAAAAACTAATAAACCAGAGTATAGCTTTCCCTAACTTCCTTAAGCTCCAATGCTATTTCACGGCGCATTCGAAAATCACGTCTGGAATGTGCGATGTTATAGGGAATATTGGGATTTCTTTCATACTTAACCGCTGTGCGAATAAGGCCAATCCATTGCCTGTCATTATCTTCCATCTCTTTAAAGCGATTACGAATCCGCTCCAATTCCTGATTACAATAGGTAACAAACCCTGCGGCATAAAAAACGCTATTTTTCAGGTAGTCTTTTAAAGCGGCTAAATCACCATTAATTTCTTCGACAACCTGCTCAAAATTATTGGGTTCGGGTAATTTTTCCTGTTCTTCCGATATTTTTCTAACCGGATTTACCTGTTCGGTAGACGATGAATTGGTCGCATCCGGACTAATCGCTGCTTTAATGGCTGTTTTGACTGTTCTTCCAACTGCAGGCGGAATTAGCGTTTTATTTGCCCACAAGCCATAGCGTAAATAATGCGTGACATCCTGTTTATTCATATCCGTCCCCTGATAGAAGGCTTCCAGGGTTTTAATCTCAGCTGAACGTTCATTCAATAAGCGTTCCCGCGCTTGCAAAGGTTTTGCGATAAACGCTTCTACTGCAACGCGACCAAAACGTAAAAACAGCACCTGAAAACCATGTCGTATGCGTGCCTGTTCGATATTTTCATCAGCATTTAACAAGGTTTTGCGCACATCTTCGGTTTCCCACAGCAATGACTGTGTTTTTTGGACAATTTGATCGATCAGAACCTGCAATGATTGTGCCAGTTGATCTGTCAGTTCGGTTTCAAATTTTTGCTGAATTTCTCTAAACAGTTCTTCGCGAATTTTGTAATTGCCTTCGCGCGGGTCAGGCATGGAAATCGTTCGGCCTGCCGTATAAATACGTTTTAACTCATCCATTTGCCCCGTGGTAAGATTGGAAAGAAGTGCATCAATTTTTTCATCATAAGCCGAATGCAAAGCCGCCAACTCCTGATGTTCAGCGCCTAATGCATCCGCTTCCTTACGGCCTTGAATACTTTCGGCATACCACACATCAAAATCTTTTTTGATGCGCTGCCATTCGCGTCCCCACCATTGATTAAATTCACTGCCTAGCAGGTCATCTTCTTCTATATCACCATCGGCTATTGCGCCATAGATGGGTTCAAGTTTCCCCATAATATCGCCGGCATATAGTCGTATATTGCTAACCAGCGCATCACAACGTTTTTGCAGCACACCTGCCCGTTCGTGGTCGATATAATTGTTTACTGTCTCTTTTAATAGAAGTATGCCGTCAGTGATACCCAGTTTTTTTAATTTCAATTTATCGTCTGCGCTTTTAGTACGTCTCAGCGTATCTTCCGAAGGTATGCCGAATTCAACCAGGTGAGCGCGAGCGC
Organism: Methylococcaceae bacterium NSM2-1; assembly: GCA_002256705.1. GTDB lineage: Bacteria > Pseudomonadota > Gammaproteobacteria > Methylococcales > Methylomonadaceae > Methylobacter_C. Next base: position 1,009 of record NQJI01000035.1, on the reverse strand, counting down.
AAACGGGAATCATGCGATGCTCAGGAACAGCAGGCCAGTAATTTCTATGCTTGGCCAGGGTTTCCTTAAAATCAATCGGGTCATCCAAAGCGTCCGCTTGCGTGAGCACAACAAAAATTTTGTCCGACACTTTAATACTGGGATCTTCAGAGTCAGCAATGACCAATATTTCTTTTTCCGGCCCCGTAATTGAAGGCTGCTTCATCTCCTTGGCATAAATAATGGCATCGCAGCCCTTCAGCCGGTCAATCGCTTGTTCCGAGTGCATCTGGATGCCCGAATTAAAACCGGGGACATCATGAAAAATAATGTCCCGGTCACTTCTCAAGCGTACTGTTTTAAGTTGAATACGCTTAATGGCTAAAGACTGCGCCCGGTTTTTGAAAATCGCAGACTGTAAATGTTCATTAATTTCACTAATATCAATAAAATTTTGACTAAAGCCATTTTTTTGCTTGGTAAACTCGTAAATGGCATTCAGATTTTTTTCAGTGTCATCAAAATCCTCTTGTATTTCTTTCCTTTCTTTATCACTCAGAGTTCCGGCCAGCGCCTCTTTCCTTTGCTGCTGGAGTTTACTTATCTCATCCTTGCTGTAGTATTGAATAAACAGGAGTTGATCCTGTTCAGTCTGGGCCGACCAAATTTCCGTACTGGTGAACGTACATCTTTCGCGTGCAGAGGGAAGAATCTCTTGCCCTAACCAGGCATTCAGCAACGCACTCTTACCGGCTTTTTCCAAACCGATAACAGCGACTTCAAAACGGTTAGCATGCAATCGCTCCAGTTGCCGGTTTAATCGCGCGTGTTCAGCGTTGAGTTTTTGCACAAGCTCGGGTGCAATATCTTCGCCCGTTTTGTTACACAGCGTCACCAATTTATCCGCCAATACGGAGGTTATTTCTAACCGCGCAAGCTGTTGTTGACAAGTTTCTAGCCAGGTAGCCATAGATGTTCCAGAGTTATTGAATACTTTTTCGGTAGCAGTGTGTAGTGCGGGCAAACGGTT
>NQJI01000258.1 GCA_002256705.1 Methylococcaceae bacterium NSM2-1 | reverse complement strand
TAAAACCGAGCTTCACCAATTTAATCAGCGTCTGCGGCGAGTCCCCTTTGATGCCGGTTTTTGCAGGTTCCAATTCTGCCAGCGTCCCGAAAAGGCGATCCCACAAAGATAAGACAGCGCCGTAGTTATGATCGTGTTCATTACGCTCCATTGAATGGTGCGCGCGGTGCAGATACGGAACGATGAGCACTCGTCCCAGCAGATTTTCACCCTTGAAGGATATATTCGTGTGATGGAACATGACGAAGACAGTGATTATGGTTTCATTGATGAGCACGGTCGCTCTGTCCAGCCCCAGTATGACAATGTAGGCCGCTTTTAGCGCAGTGATGATGAATAGCTCCAGAATATGGATTCTAAAAGCCGTTGAGACATTCAAACAGGAATCGTTATGATGCACTTTATGAAACATCCATAGAACATCAAAACTGTGACTGGCTTTGTGCCAGACATACAGTAACAAATCGAGCAATAAAAACGACAAAAAAGCACGCCATAAAGGGTTTGAGAAATAGCTGAACAATCCTGATCCGGAATAGTGTTTGGCCAGCATCAATAAGGGTGTAGCTGATATCAGCGAAAGTATAGTACTGTTAAAAATGAACAGACCGATGTTTGTTCGATAGGATAGTCGCAACCCTTTTTTGGGCAGTTTTCGCTTGGGAGCGTGAAATTCAAGGGCCGTTAGTATGACGAAAAACAGGATGAGTATAAATGTCGCCACTTTTCCCGATATTATCGTCGGCCATATGATGGCTTCAAGTAAGGTCGTTAAAGACGTAAGTTCGCTTAACATTGACTTTTCCTCAATAAAACAATTGATGTGAAATCAGAACAGAATAATCTTAAGCACGAAAGCGTTTATAATTGACGCTCATGGTGTCCGTTTGATTACAGTTCTGTTGAAAACCATCCTAGAGAGGTTTTTGTTTTTAATAAAGCGATATTAATGGATAATAAAATCGAATAATCAGATAAATAGAACCCTCTTAACTTTTGAGCAAGGGAGCTTTCATTCAGTGCATAGCGAGGGAGTCAAACTTTGAGCTGATCATTGATCCTTTGTGTCATCGTTTACACCCGGCTTTTATAAGCAAATCGAATAAACATACAATAATATATTATTAAAAACGCGCTTATTAGCTGTTATAGTGCAGAACTTTTAAACCCAATAAAACATAAGGTTAGCTTTAATGAATTTGGCATATACGATTTCGGGCTTTACAGTCGGGTTGTTAGTTGGAGTTACTGGCGTGGGTGGCGGATCGCTGATGACACCTTTGCTGGTGTTTTTATTCGGATTCAATCCGGCTGTTGCAGTGGGTACAGATCTATTGTTTGCCGCTATCACCAAAACCAGCGGCGTATGGGTACATCACGGTAAACATGGCTCGGTCGACTGGAAAATTGTGGGTTGGCTTGCACTGGGGAGCTTACCTTTTGCCGTGATCACCTTATTTGTACTTAAACATTTAATGACTATAGGCAAGGAAACGACGGGTGCAATCACGTTTACGCTGGGTATTGCTCTAGTACTGACCGCTTGCGCACTATTTGTGCGTAGTGTGTTATTGAATAAAGCGGCGAAACTTAAGCCTATTGATGATGAACATAGCAATCCCGAGAATGCCTCACGCTTCAAGCACTTGCAAATACCTGCCACGGTACTTATCGGCGCGGTGCTAGGCGTGCTGGTTACCCTGTCTTCTGTGGGTGCGGGTGCGCTGGGTACTGTTGCGCTGTTATTTCTCTACCCCAGGATGACTACGCTAAAAATTGTTGGTACTGATTTGGCTCATGCTATTCCGCTTACCGCTGTTGCCGGGATTGGCCATCTTAGTTTAGGCAATGTGGATGTGGTTTTATTAGGCAGCCTGTTGATAGGTTCTTTGCCTGGTATTTGGGTAGGTAGCCACCTGAGCGCAAAGATTCCAGAAAGATTTTTACGCCCGGTTTTGGCATCTATTTTGATGCTGATCGGGCTTAAGTTTGTCTTGCAATAAAGCCTTGGTATTTCTCCTAATCCCATTTATGCCTTGGGAGCAGGAGATAGACGATATAAATGGGATCGAGGTTCAACACCTTGCCAATTTAAGCCGCATAAAGCCAACAAAACATCTGCATAACAATGATCTGAGTTTACATTGACATGAATGCTTTTCGGATAGTCTGAAATCCAGGTTTTTTGTTATCAGTAAATAGATTGATTACAAGTACGGTCAATCTGTTATTAATCAGCTCAGGGAATGCGATGTTAGCGGATAAGTTTTT
>NQJI01000257.1 GCA_002256705.1 Methylococcaceae bacterium NSM2-1 | reverse complement strand
AACCCTTAAAACGCAAACTGGCTCATGTAGATGCCTGGATTACTGGCCAACGCAAAGACCAAAGCCTGGATACCCGACAGGACATTCCTGAGGTGCAAATAGACACTGCGTTTTCCACAGCCGAGCATCCGTTGATTAAATTTAATCCCTTGATAAACTGGAGTTCAGCGCAAGTCTGGGATTATATTGAAGCTTATCAGGTTCCTTATAATGAATTACATGAAAAAGGCTATACCAGCATAGGCTGCGAACCCTGCACCCGCGCCATTTTGCCTAATGAACATGAAAGAGCTGGCCGCTGGTGGTGGGAATCAGGAGCTAAAAAGGAATGTGGACTGCATGCTGGAAACTTAAAGAAATCCTGATCGTACCGGATTAGTGGGGAGGGTTAAAATTTGGCATTTGCTTGATTTGTTGGATAGATGGCGTAGCGCCACAACTAAAATCATGTACGTCCGGCAAAGTCCATTTCAACTTTACCATCAACAAGCTTCAGGTTGACTTCAAACTCAGTTCCTTTCGTCGATTTAAAACCTTTTAGCACTCCGGTTTCACCATTTGTTAATAATTTTTTAGCCATGGACAGGGTTATTTTTTTATGCGCGATGGTCTTCCAGATGACTGCTTTGCAACCGTTTCGCCATTCGCTGCAACTGTAAGCTTTGCTCGTTTCGATAATTTTGCCGTTACACAGCGGACAACCGGCGATCGTTTCTGATGCGTTTAAAGCCCGCTGATTTTGTTGTTTACTATAACCTATTTCACCCGATGCATTAAGGGTGAGTTGTGCCGCAAAAACTTCATCCCCTATTTTAATCGCATAAGCGTTCAGGGTTCGGCCATTTTGCAGTAATTGGCATGCCATTTCCCGGGTGATTGTTACGCCATAGACCTGCTTCCATAACACAAATTTACAACCTTCTTTCCAATGACTACAGCCGTAACCTTGCCTGCCTTCAATAATGGGTTGCTGACAGATCGGGCAGTCGCCTAACTTGCTGTCATCATAAAGCGGTTTTGCTGATTCATCTTTCAATTTTTGGGTAAATTGAATAATCTCAGCCATGAATTGATCGGGATCATAAGCATGGTGCTCTATTTTTTTGAGCTTGGCCTCCCATTCGCCGGTCATTGCCGCAGACTTCAAGCGATCATCCGTGATAATGGAAATGAGATGCCTCCCTGATTCGGTGCTGAGTAACAGTTTTTTTTGCCGCTGAATATAGTTGCGTTTGATTAGCACTTCAATAATCGAGGCTCTTGTCGCCGGTGTACCCAGTCCTTTTTCTTTTAATGCTTCTTTGAGTTCTTCATCGTCGCAGGTTTTCCCGGCTGACTCCATCATGCCCAATAAACTGGCTTCGTTATACGCTTTGGGTGGTGTGGTTTTGCCCTGATTAATCGAGGGTTGATGCGGCCCCGTTTCACCCTGTACAAAGTTGGGCAGGATTTTTGTCTCGTTCCCTTGGTTCGTTGGGGAATTCTCACTGGTTGTCGCATTTTTATACAATACCTGCCAGCCGGGTGATTCGATAATCGTGCCTGTGGTTTTAAATTTTACCTGACGGGTTTCACCCAGAACTGTCGTGATCTGTTTGACACAAGGCGGATAAAAAGCTGCAATAAAACGCAAGGCTATGGCTTCATAAACTTTGGCTTCATCTTGGGCTAAAGACCCCGGCAAGGTAGTCGTGGGAATGATGGCATGATGATCGGTAACCTTGGCATCATTAAAATAACGAGCACTCAGTTGCAACTTATCAAGATCCAGCGCCGCTATCTGTGGTCCGAAATGCAGGCGTAATTTTTCCAGCAAGGGTTTCATGCCTGGCTTCATATCCTTGGTTAAACAACGGCTATCCGTGCGTGGATAAGTGATATGTTTTTTCTCGTATAACTGCTGGGCGCACGTTAAGGTCTGATCGGCGGTAAAACCATAACGAATGCTCATGTCTTTCTGTAAATCCGTCAGATCATACAATAACGGCGGATTGACCAGTTCACGCTTGCCCTTAACGGAAGTAATCTCAAAATCATGCCCTTCACAAAGGCTTAACAAGGCTTCGGCATCGGGTTTCTGATCGAATCGCCCGCCGGCATACTGAAAATCAGCCTCTCTGTAGCGAGTATGCAATTCCCAAAAGTCCTTGGGGACAAAGCCGGCAATGTCCAAATCTTTCTGGACGATGAGCGCAAGCACAGGTGTTTGCACCCGGCCTATCGTCCATAACAAACCCTGTTGACCATACTTCAAGGTATAAAGCCGGGTAGCATTCAAGCCAACTATCCAGTCCGATTCA
>NQJI01000256.1 GCA_002256705.1 Methylococcaceae bacterium NSM2-1 | reverse complement strand
GCCTTCTTCCTGCTTTTTCCTGTGCAGAGTTTCCTGTTTGACCGCCGCTTGCTGCCTTACTTTGTCGGCATTTTTTTTAATCGATTCTTCAAGTCGATGCTCTTTTTCTTGCTGTTTTTTTCTGGCTTCTTCCGCTTCCTTGGTTTTGATCGATTTTTCCTGCTTGATTTTCTTTTCTTCCTTAATCTTTAAAGCTTCAAATTTAGCTTCAGATTCAATTTCCTCATCAGCTTCAACGACGAACTGAGGTTCAACTTCAGCTTCAGCTACAGCGACAGTTTGAACTTCCGGTTCAATTTTAACTGGTTCTGTGATGACCGTTTCTTCCTTGGGTGCCGGTTCAATTGCTGTTACCTGCTCTTCAACAGGAGCAAGCTTTTCGGCTTGCGTTAAAATCACCTCTTCTATCTTTTTCGGTTCAACCAGAACAGGTTTAGCCAGTTCTTCTTTCTTGTGTACTTCAGATTCCGCTACTTCACTGCGTTTTATATAAGTCTTCTTTTTACGCACTTCAACGCTGATCGTTTTGGTTGAACTGCCGGGCACACTCGCCTGCTTGATTTCCGTCACTTTTCTGCGCTCTAACGTCACGCGCCTGGGTGAGCTACTGACTTCACCCTCAGCCTTGCCATGACGCTTGCGCAAGTGTGCAAGCAATTGCATCTTTTCATCTTCATTAATTACATCATCAGGGGCGCTCGCAGATAAACCTGCTTCTTTTAGCTGCTCTAATAATCGTTCCAGAGGTATTTTTACTATCTCCGCTAATTGCCGTACTGTTTTATTACTCATCTTTTACCCCTTACCTACTCGCCATGTGCCTCAGCAAACCAAGGCTCACGCGCCTTCATAATTAACTTTGCCGCCCGCTCTTCATTCATACCTGAAAAATTCAACAAATCATCAACCGATTGCTCTGCCAAATCATCCATCGTAATAATACCCTGACTTGCCAGATCATAAGCCAGATCAGTATCCATACCCTCCATTTCCAGCAAGTCCTCTGTCGGCTTCGCTGTCTCTATTTTTTCTTCCGCTGCAATGGCGCTAATCAACAAGGCATCTTTCGCCCGGCTTCTCAACTCATTAACCAGATCTAAATCAAATCCTTCAATTTCGAGCATTTCACTGACAGGAACATAGGCGATCTCCTCGACGCTGATAAAGCCCTCTTCAGCCAGAATTAAGGCTATATCTTCATCAACATCCAGTTGATCGATAAATAACTGTTTTATCTTGCCTACTTCAGCTTCAGCATGCAGCTCCGCTTTGGACGCATCAATAACATTCAATTCCCATCCAGTCAACTGGCTTGCAAGACGTACATTTTGACCGCCTCGACCAATAGCTTGAGAAAGGTTATCCGAGTTTACCGCCAGATCCATGCTGTGTTTGTCTTCATCCACAACGATGGACTGAATTTCAGCCGGTGACATGGCATTAATTACAAATTGAGCCTCACTTGGATTCCAGAGAATAATGTCAACACGTTCGCCGGCCAGTTCATTGGTAACCGACTGCACCCTCGAACCTCTCATGCCCACGCAAGCACCCACAGGATCCAGCCTGGGATCATTGCTCTTTACTGCCAATTTAGCCCTGGAGCCTGGATCACGCGCCGCACCCATTACGGAAATCAACCCTTCACCCACCTCCGGCACTTCCAGACGAAATAAAGCTATCAATAATTCAGGTGCCGTGCGGCTTACAAACAATTGCGGTCCACGCGGCTCTGAGCGTACATCTTTTAAATAGCCTCTAATCCGGTCGCCAATCCGAATGGCCTCACGCGGTATCATATCTTCTCTGGCAATATAAGCCTCTACATGCCCGCCCAAATCCAGATAAACGCTACCTTTTTCAATGCGCTTTACAATACCGGTAATAAGCTCACCCACGCGACTTTTATAGGCTTCAACAATTTTTCTGCGTTCAGCTTCTCTGACTTTGTGGATAATAACCTGTTTGGCAGTTTGAGCTGCAATACGTCCAAAATCAACAGATTCAATTTCTTCTTCTATCACATCGCCGATTTGAACATCCGGATTGTCCAGTCTGGCAACCTCCAGCAGAACCTGGGTAGTTGGAAATTCCACATCACCATCACAAGATGGATTGGCGTCAACGACTTCCCATTGTCTATAAGTAACGTAGTCACCCGTTTTTCTGTCAATGGCAACACGCGCTTTAATTTGATTGGCGTGACGCTTTATCGTAGCGGCTTCTAATGCTGATTCTATCGCCTGAAAAACGATTTCCTTTTCAATCTCTCTTTCATTCGAAAAAACCTCCACTACTAACAAAATTTCTTTATTTG
>NQJI01000255.1 GCA_002256705.1 Methylococcaceae bacterium NSM2-1 | reverse complement strand
TTGATCAAAACGCAATTTCCATAGCGAATAGGCGATATTCCAGGTGATAAAAAGGCAAACCCATATCAGGAAGTAGAAAGCAAATTCGCGCTGTTGCCGGTAAAAGATTACAAATGAAATTACCACCGCCAGGCTATTCATGAAGAACTGGAATAAAAACCAGTCCATAATGATTTCGAAGGAACGTGAAAAGCGATTGGCCTGCTTGATTAAACTGCCTGAAAAACTGTTCTCGAAAAAGACATATTTTTGTTTTTTAAGGACATCAAAACACCGTTTTTCCAATAAATTAACGCCGCCGGCATCGAGCGGGACAATGGCGATTTCAAGTAATCGCCATGACACCCAGATGCCCGCATAGATAAAACCAATTCGCTTCAGGTTTTCCAGCAATAGGGCAAGTGTTGTCTCGGAATAAGGCTCCGCAAGACCGTTGGCAATATTTTTATAATAAACGGGAGCTGATAAATCCAATGTGATAGAGCAGGCCAAGGCAAATAAAGCCAGCAGGAAATACCATTTTTTCTGCCAGACAACCTTGCAGTATTCTTTAAATATAATGTCCATTAAGTAGTTTATTTAATCATTTGATTGTTTTTGTATTATGAATGATAAAGCTTGGACGACGCCTAATTTAAGCCACAGATTCACAGATTAAAAATAAATTTTGTAACTACTTAACAGATGCTAACTATTTATAATAGAACACAGATAACGCTGATTAGACGGGTTGATACGGATTTTATTTACTTTGTTATCAGTGATTATGAGCTAAATACGTGCCATCTGTGTTCTACTTTTTTACTGCCGAGTAGTTATTAAGTTTAATCTGTGAATCTGTGGCGGTTTATTTTTTGCGAGTTACCTAATTTCTTGCATGCCCAACTCCTTATTTATTTAAGATGTTATTTTTATAACGACTAGAGTGTGTAACATTGAATAATTTAAAGCTTCAACAAGAAGATCGACAGGCTATCGGCACCATCCTTGAAGTTCATGGTCCGGTGGTGATTATTGATTGCACTCAGTTGCCACCTTTACGCCAGGCTTTATGTACCTGTTTCGATCACACCACCTATATGTTCGAGGTGCATCAGCATCTTGATGAACGGCGGATCAGGGCGATTACCCTGCATGGCACGGCCGGCTTGAGCCGGGGCATGATCGTATTCGATACCGGCGCACCTTTGCAGATTCCGGTTTCCGAGCAATGTCTGGGCCGGCTATTGAATATATTTGGTGAACCGCTGGACGGACAACCGGCTTTGGTGCAAAACGAATTCCGCAATATTCATGCGAAACCTTTGCCGTTATCCGAAGCAATTGGAATTAATGGTATTTTGGAAACAGGTATTAAGGTTATCGATTTATTATGTCCTTTTGTTAAAGGCGGAAAAACCGGATTATTCGGTGGGGCAGGGGTCGGAAAAACCGTGCTGGTTATGGAATTTATTCATGCAGTTTCTGCTATTCACAAAGGTGTTTCGGTTTTTGCCGGAGTTGGCGAGCGTATCCGCGAAGCCCACGAGTTATGGCGAGAAATGCAACAGGCGGGTGTAATGCCTGATACCTTGATGGTGTTCGGACAAATGGATGAATCGCCCGGTGTGCGTTTTCGGGTTGGCCTGTCAGCATTAACCTATGCCGAATATCTTCGCGATACCTTGCATAAAGAAGTATTGTTTGTAGTCGATAACGTCTTTCGTTTTGTCCAGGCGGGCAGTGAGATATCAAGTCTGCTCGGTCGTATGCCCGCTACAGTGGGCTACCAGCCAACACTGACCACGGAAGTCGCAGAACTGGAGGATCGCATTCTATCTACCCGGCAGGGCGCTATCACCTCGGTACAGGCAGTCTATGTGCCGGCGGATGATATGACGGATCCGGCCGTCAGCGCCATACTCAGTCATCTGGATACCACGGTTATCCTGTCCAGAGATCAGGCCAGCAAAGGCATTTATCCCGCCGTAGATCCATTACGCTCAAGCAGTAAACTGATGGACAGGCACACACTGGGTGACCGCCATTATACCGTGGCTCAAAGAGTCCGCGAACATCTGGCGCGTTATCATGAATTGGAAGACATTATTGCCATGCTGGGTATTGAAGAATTGTCCGAGGTAGATCGCAAAGTTGTTATGCGTGCCCGTAAATTACAACGTTATCTTACCCAGCCGTTTTCGGTTTTAGCCCAGCATACTAGACAAACCGGGGCATCAGTGCCACTGGAGCAGACTTTGACCGATTGCGAAGCCTTTCTCGCAGGGGACTATGATGAATTATCCGAAGAACAGTGTTATATGCGCGGATCCATGCAGGAACTTTAATGAACCAATTC
>NQJI01000254.1 GCA_002256705.1 Methylococcaceae bacterium NSM2-1 | reverse complement strand
GCATCACCATTCAGTCTGCGGCAACTACCTGTTTTTGGAAAGATCATCGTTTTAATATCATCGATACCCCTGGACACGTTGATTTTACTATCGAAGTTTATCGTTCTCTGAAAGTTCTGGACGGCGGTATTGGCGTTTTTTGCGGTTCAGGTGGTGTAGAACCCCAGTCAGAAACCAACTGGCGTTACGCGAATGACTCTGAAGTTGCTCGTGTTATCTATATCAATAAACTGGATCGTATCGGCGCTGATTTCTATCGTGTAGTCAAGCAAGTTGAAGATGTCCTCGGAGCTCATCCACTGGTGATGACTTTGCCTATTGGTACTGAAGACCAATTCTCCGGCGTAGTTGATATACTGACTCGCAAAGCATGGATATGGGATGATTCAGGAGACCCATTAAACTACACAATCCAGGACGTTCCTGCTGACATGGTGGCTGATGTCGAAAAATGGCGCGAAAAATTGATTGATGATGTCTCTGATCAATTCGATGACGTTATGGAAAAATATCTTGAAGGTGAAGAACCCGATATTGACACGATTAAACGGTGTATCCGTAAAGGTACGATTAATCTGGATTTCTTCCCGACTTTCTGCGGTTCGTCTTTCAAGAACAAAGGCGTACAACTGGTGCTTGACGGCGTTGTTGATTATTTGCCTAATCCAACCGAAGTTAAACCACAACCTGAAGTGGATCTGGAAGGCAACCCAACAGGTAATTTCGCAATTGTTGATGCCAACAAACCGCTGCGTTCCCTGGCATTTAAAATCATGGATGACCGTTTTGGCGCGTTGACCTTTTTGCGTATCTATTCTGGAAAACTGGAAAAGGGTACATCAGTACTCAATACTTTTACCGGCAAAACCGAGCGTATCGGTCGTATTGTGGAAATGCACGCCGATGCACGCGCTGAATTGGATTCTGCACAAGCAGGTGATATTGTTGCGGTTCTCGGTATGAAGAACGTACAAACCGGCCACACACTGTGCGACCCGAAATTCCCTGCAACCCTGGAACCCATGGTATTTCCTGATCCTGTTATCTCATTGGCTATTACGCCTAAAGATAAAGGCGCGTCTGAAAAAATGGGCATCGCGCTGGGTAAAATGATTCAGGAAGATCCTTCTTTCCACGTTGAAACTGATGAAGACAGTGGCGAAACCATTCTTAAAGGCATGGGTGAGCTGCATCTTGACATTAAAGTTGACATCCTGAGACGTACTCATGGCGTTGATGTTATCGTTGGTAAACCGCAGGTTGCTTACCGTGAAACCATTACCAAAAGTGTCGAGGACGAATACACCCACAAGAAACAATCGGGTGGATCAGGTCAATACGGCAAGATCAACTACAGAATTGAGCCAGGCGAGCCAGGCAGTGGTTTTATCTTTGAATCAGCGGTTACCGGCGGTAACGTTCCACGCGAATACTGGCCAGCGGTTGAAAAAGGCTTTAAAAGCATGCTGGATAAAGGCGTCTTGGCAGGTTTCCCTTGCTTGGACTTTAAAGTTGTATTAACCGATGGTGCCTTCCACGCGGTTGACTCGTCTGCGATTGCCTTTGAAATTGCTGCAAAAGCGGCTTTCCGTCAGTCAATTCCAAAAGCCGGTCCACAATTGATTGAACCGATCATGAAAGTTGACACCTTCACACCGGAAGCACATGTCGGCGATGTGATTGGCGACCTTAATCGTCGTCGCGGCATGATCAAATCCCAGGATCCCGGCGTAACCGGCGTGCGTATCAAATCAGATGTACCGTTGAGCGAAATGTTCGGTTACATTGGTGATTTGCGCACCATGACTTCTGGTCGCGGTCAATTCTCCATGGAATTCTCGCACTATATGCCATGTCCGAAAAACGTGGCTGAAGAAGTTATAAAAGAAGTTAACGAACGTAACGCCAAAAAGAAATAATCCGGATTGTAGCCGGGCGGACAACTGCTCGGCTACACCTGTAGGTGAAACCTAATCTGCAACTTCAGCATTTCTTCTGTCGCAATGTTTATTAAACCCGCATACAAACTAATCCACAACGTCTTGGGTATGACGTCTCTCTTCATCAGGTGAGGGGCCTTCTGTTTGCCACTGGCTGCGATTAAAAGAGCTGTTTAAACTAGAGCAGCTTGACGCTTTTGATTCCAGTACTCATCCTATTTTTCATTGGCTTGGTAATTCTTAGAGCCAACATCGAATCATCCCTGTTATCTGGAGCCCACCATGCACCAGGTTGTTTTAAGCATTACTGAATAACATCTCGGTGCGCACTTTCTATTTCCCCAAAGCCAATGGGCATGCGCTGAGCCAACGCAGCTTTTTGATCTAGCTATTGAGGGCAGAT
>NQJI01000034.1 GCA_002256705.1 Methylococcaceae bacterium NSM2-1 | reverse complement strand
GGCTTCCGCCAAAGCAAAGAATGAGCAGCGGAAACTTTCCTTTTGCAAGGCTACCCAATGGCTCATGCGCGAAAGGCGGCTTTTGAAGTCCTTCCCTGATAGGCAATTCGGAGGCCTACCCAGACGCATGGTGTCGACTGTCCAAACAGAAGCAAAAACGCCTCACGACGTGGCACACAATTGCGCAGCAAGTGGTGTATTTGGACAGCTTTACCCGCGAGAAATTGACGGTGGCAGGTCGCCAAACCCTTTAAATCCAGAACCGATTAAAGCCTAACCAACACTTCACCACGCCCCATTTCTGACATATCTCCCGCATAGCGCTGGACGCGGTTGAATGCGATTGACGCATCGGAAAATCTGGAGTTCATCGACTTAAATGAAGCAAATAAAATGGGTAAAAATGCCAAAGTGTGTGCGCCGCAATCATTAAAACTAGCCGATAACTGCGGCTGATTCCATAACAACAGCGTACCTCGGCGCATAGCATAGCCTAAATACCGGCCAGTTTGTCCCATGACCGCAATGGTTCCGGCGGTCATGCGTGACCCGCAATAATCTCCGGCATTGCCTTCAATCAGGATATTGCCACGACGCATGTGGTCGCCGGCCCGTTCGCCGACATTGCCTTTAACCAGAATGGTGCCGCCTTTCATGCCCATTTTATTACCCGGCAGTGCCGCGCCTAAAAAATCACCCGCATTGCCGGCAATCTCCAGGTAACCTTTTTTCATTTCACAAGCGGCGTAAAGTCCGGCATTACCCGACACTTTGATTTCTCCCGATTTCATGCCAAAACCCAAATAAGCCCCGGCATCACCTTCTACGCTTATGCAACCGCCTTGGAGTTCTTTACCAATAAAATCAAGCTTATCAACACTGTTTTTAATAATTATGTTTTGTGTATCAGAGCCGTCGATAGTAAATAATTCATCAACACGCAATTTGCGTTTGCCGCTTTGCAATGTTAAGGCAGCAATATCAGCCAATGCCAAATCTTTTAAGTGATGGCACACTAGCGGCGACATATCGACACGTTGATCGGGTCTGTGTTTTAACGTAAATGTTAAAGCGCTCATGCCATAATCTCCTGTAAGTGAAAGTGGAACGGCCCAAGCTTGCCACCATAATTACCTGCACTAATGCGTTTGATGCCATTATCCGCACCCAAATCACAAACTGCTTGAATGCCCACCCGCATGGCTTTAGCGATGTCTTCTTTGGTTAAGCCGTCAATCACGATTTCCATGACCGATTCAATCTCGGGTGACAAATCAGTTTTGGTCATACCTTTTAATGTGGGACAGAAAGCATCATTGGTCGAGGCATTCAAGGCTTTGTATTTCGAACCCACTTTAGAACCTGAACGAACAACGCCTCCAGGAAAAGGCATAATCACATTGGGGATTTTACGCATCGCTTCTATCGCAGTTTCGCAGGCTGCAAGCGCTTGCGGTTGCGACTCTGCCAACACTAAGAAGTTGCCGCCACCAATTGCATCAACTTGACCTGTGGTGGCTTCAGCCAAAAACTCACCGTCCATCACGGGTACGCGCCAGTAACGTTTGCCGGAGATGACTTTGGCAATCTGAAAACCGTCGCCAAAATAACGCAGGTTTTTACCCAACGGGATTCTAATGCCACCATCAATGCCGGCAAACAGGGCTGAAGTAGGCGAGGTCAACACGCACTGCCCTGCCCTGGTTTCAAGCTGTTTAGCCAAGCCTTTGCCACCCATGGCAAATATCATGATAGACACGCCAGGTCGACCGTCGGGAGTTTCGGACGGTTCTAATACCCGCTCAATGCCTCCTTCACAACCACAGGCAATTACCGAGGTGGCAAAGCCCGTCATGGCTTGCGCTGAAATCATAGCCCATTTTTCGTTTTGCGCGGTGATAATGGCGCGGGTGGCTTTCATTGGAAACGCTTCGGCAAATGTTGCGTCTATGGTTACACCGTTAATAATCATGCCATATCTCCTTTCAGTGGATGCACAGTTATGCTGCCGCGCCCATCTTCAGTGATTTCATCATCACTGATTTTAAAGTTACCCAGTTTCATCGTCAGGTAGCGGTCGAAATAATCTTTCAGGCCCTTTTCGACCGACGGATCAAAGTCGGGTTTAACAACGTGGGTCGTTCCCCATTTTGTTGAGACCACTTTGCCGTCAACCACGACCAATTGACCGTCTTTAAAAACATAATTGGGTTTTTCAAACATAAGTTGCCGGTCGCTGTTGTCGGTGTAAACGGTGATGTCTGCCCAGTTGCCTGGGCTTAAGCCGCCTCGATCTTTTAAACCAATCAATTTAGCCGCGCCGGCACGGGTCATAATGGCGATTTCTTGTAACGTGTATTCACGCCCAATGGAGGCCAGCGTCGTCATTTTTTGAGCTTCTGGATGAATGGTTGATAACACCTCATTACGGAAACTTCTGTCCATCAACAAGCGTATCAAATGCGGATAACAGGTAAACGGCGCGCCATTGGGATGGTCGGTAGTCAGGAAAATGCGCCACGGGTCATCAACTAACAGGAAAGTCTCCAGACCTATCGCCCATTGCAAGGCATTGACAAAGTTTTGATCCTTGTATTTGAATGGTACGACGCCGCAGCCCGCATCGCATTCAATATCCATCGTCACCCATTTATTGGGGCTGGCGTGTTTATGATTGGCATGCTGGCGCATACTATCGCCCGATGCTGTGACGGTTTGACCAAACAAAACCTGTCCGACATCAATGGTGATATTTTTGTTTTTGTTGATGGCTTCGGCAATCTGCGCAGCGCCTGATGAAAACTTGAAATCGCCTTCCGTGCCGTAACTATGAAACTGAATATGCGTTAAGTGCATGGGCAAGCCACCGATACCCTGAATGGTATCGAGAGTAGTCTGCATATTGCCCGGCACTCCCAAATTACATCCGTGGACATGCAGCGGATGCGGCACACCAATTTCTTTAACAGCCGTTGCCAGCACGCGCAAAATGTCACGCGGAGTCACACCATAATGAGTGTTTTGCTCATCCAAATCCAGTTTGCGCTGGTTGAATTTGAAGGCATTAATACCGCCGGGATTAACGACTTTAACCCCAATGGCTTTGGCCGATTGCATCGTCCACGCAACATAATCATTAATCGCTTTTTGGTCTTTTTTAGCCGTCAACAGTCGCAGTAAATAATCATCACTGCCCAGCATAACATAACCGCCTTTATCCAGAATGGGGATATCCGCCATTTCCATATGCGCTTGCCGCGCATTAATCGGTAATAACGCCGGTTCAAAACCAGTGGTATAACCCATTTCCGCATAACGATAGCCCGTTACAAAGGTACTGGGCATGGCGTGACCACAGCCGGAACGGGTGATATCCGAGCGCATAACAGGATCGTTCCGATGATCTTCCGGCAATAAGGTTCTGGCAATGTTACCTTTACCGCCGCCAATATGTGTATGCATATCAATGGCGCCGGACATTACCACTTTACCTTTTAAATCGTATTCTTTACCAACTTGAATATCCTCAGCCGGTTTTTTAACAATACACCCGTCCTGAATGTAAATATCCTGCTGCCTGCCATCAACCCCGCTTGCAGGATCATAGACAGTTCCACCTGTTAATTTTATCAACATATTGTTTTTCCGAATTACATGGATGTAATGAGTGCAGAAAATGCAGGAGCAATTTTATGCAAATTACAGGGAAGTAATGAATGCATAAAATGCAGGAGCAATTTTATGCCTACAAAGCTTGTTCAATGGCATTTAGTACTTGAGCCGTACTGGGCAAACCGGAATCGCGTAACTTCTTCAAGCGAATGGCAACCACGTTATCCATGCGATACGCATGACCGGCATGATCAATCCCCGGTGTACCCACAGGAATAAACACATCCGGCTCTTTTGCGAAAGTCATTCCTGAACGGCCAACCACAATAGTAGGTAAAACCGTTACTGGTGGTACTGCATTGACGTTAAACGCCTGCACCCAGACCAGGGCATCGGCTTCACCGTTTGCCAGTATCAAATTGGTATCGTTTAAAAACGGGTCATATTCAGGATAGCCGCAACTAAAACGGGTTCGGGCGGGATAGCCTGTTGTCCAGCCGCAGACCTGATTTGCCGTCTGATCGCCTTCTTTACCACCCAACGGCAAGCCAGAGCAACGGGTATTTTGATTATTAATATCCTTGATCATTTCTGATAGCGTCTGCACGGTCAATTCCGCTTGAGCGTAAGCTAAAGCACCCGCTGCCCAGGTGACTACACTGTACTTGGCCGCTTTTAATTTGTCAGCGATAGCCAGTAAATCAGCCACCAATATGCCGCAAACCGAGGTAGAGCGTATCGGCAACCCTTTCACCAGCGCTCTCAATACGGCAACCACCTCCGGCAAACCGTCAGTTGCACATTCAAAAACTTGTGCCTTTTGACCGGTTGGCGAGGTTGACGCATCACCCGAAGGCGCTTTGCCCAAATATACCACTTCACGATGACTGGTATCATCCAGAAACATGGCTTCTTTATTCCACAGATAACGCTCAAAAAAGCGTGGTGCAAAGGCTTCCAAATCCGTACCGACAACCAGCAATAAATCACAGCGATTTTTAACTTCCGCCAGGGTGGTATTCATCCAGCCGGAATCTTGCAGCGCCAGAAAGTTATTGCGCGCACCGGTGAAATTCATGTTATCTACCACGGCACCGCAACGATCCGCTAATGCCAGCAATCCCCGCATGCCATTGACATCGGTTGCACAACCACCAATCACGGGTAGTCTGGTGTCTTTTAATAAAGCCGCCGCTGTGGCTATGGCAACACCCAGACTGACTTCTTTGCCATTAACTCGGGGGCTGGTGTCGGTAATCGACTGCTCAAACGCAGGCGTATTAACCGCACAGCCATTTTCAATTACTTTCAGCGCTACGCCATCAACCTTGATGGTCAGATCATCCGTGCCAATACCGCAAAAAGGGCTAGGTACTTCAGTTATCTCAGTCATTCAGCTGTCCTTTTGTTATAGTTAGTTTGTTCTCCAGGCATTCGTGCAAACACCAGATACCCATGACGTTATATTAATATTCTAACCTTAATTCATTGGGTGCGACCTCAATTTTGTGACATAGTCAAAATTACTTTACAGGGCAACCGAAAATTTGCGATTAAGTGGAGGGGGAAGCAGAACTACCGCATTTGACTTTTTAATTTATCGCATTATCAATTACTTAAACTTTAATTGTGAGTTAATTTCGATTGTGTAAATATTATAAGCAATTGATTTTAAATAGTTTGTTATTTTAATTCGTTTACCCCGGGGGATAACTCTGGAGCAAAACAATAAGCGCAAAGATTGTTTGGAAATAGGAGAAACGATTAACGATAGAGCATACGGTAGACTTGGAAGATTCGATGTCGGAGGCCGAGGAAGCGATTCAAGCCAGTGAGTATGAGGCTGGGACATTAGCCCATGCGAATTAAGCTAAGCCATCTCCCCACCAAATCAATCTCTACCTAATTGTATTTATTCGATTTGCTTGTACAGTTTGCCAAGTTTCAACTCCGAAGAATGAAAGATCGGCCTTGAAACCACCAACTATTGAAATAACAAATGAACAATTCGGCCAAAAACTGGACATGTGGTTCAGGAATGAAGAGTGCGAAGCGCTTGTTCGAGAGACCAGCTTTATCCAACGCAGCACGAGCGTTTGACCGGCAGTGGATTTTTCAACCTGTTGATGGTCGAAGCCCTGAACGAGCCGACCATCTGCTACGAAGGTTTGTGCGACATCCTTGAAAACCGCAATCCATTTTCGACCGACCCCATAATCCGTTACAATCAGAATAATTACGATCTTTTACAAACACCGCTTCATTGCCACTCCGATATCAGTCGGCGACACACACACTTCAATTCCTGCTGCTTTCAACGCGGCAACTTTCCCTTCCGCCGTGCCTTTGCCGCCCGTCACAATTGCACCAGCATGTCCCATACGTTTTCCAGCAGGTGCGGTTTGTCCCGCGATATAGGCGACTACAGGCTTGGTGACATAGGCTTTAATATATTCAGCTGCATCTTCTTCCTCGCTACCGCCGATTTCGCCTACCATGACTATTCCTTTGGTTTGGTCATCTGCCTGAAAACGGCTGAGTACATCGATAAAGTTCATGCCATGAATCGGGTCACCGCCTATCCCGACGCAAGTGCTTTGCCCCAAGCCCTGTGCCGTTGTTTGATGCACGGATTCATAGGTTAATGTGCCGGAGCGTGAAACAATGCCAATTGATCCGGGCAAGTGAATTTTGCCCGGCATAATGCCGATTTTGCATTCGCCGGGTGTGATGACTCCGGGACAGTTGGGACCTATTAATAATGCGCCTGTTCCTGCCATTGCCGCCTTGACGCGCAACATTTGCAAAATCGGAATGCCTTCGGTGATGCAGACGATCAGTTTGATCCCCGCATCGACCGCTTCCAGAATGGCATCAGCGGCGTAAAACGGCGGCACATAAATCATGCTGGCTGTGGCTTGGGTGCTGTTGACTGCATCTTGTACGGTATTAAACACGGGCAAACCCAAATGTTTATCGCCGCCACGCTCCGGGGTAACACCGCCGACCAACTGTGTACCGTAGTCCAGGGCTTGCTGGGAATGAAACGTGCCCTGTTTGCCGGTAAAGCCCTGGCAAATAACTTTAGTGTCTTTATTAATTAAAATGCTCATACTGCCTCCGCCAAAGCAACCACTTGTTCTGCCGCGTGTGCCAAATCATCCGCCGCGTAAAGATTAAGGCCTGTGTTACTCAATAAAGCTCTGCCTTGTTCGACATTCGTGCCCTCCAGGCGCACTACCACGGGAACGGCAACATGAATCTGTTCTATCGCTGCCAAAATACCTGATGCGATAACATCACATTTAACGATACCACCAAAGATATTGACCAATACGGCTTTGACGCTACTATCGGACAGAATCAGTTTGAATGCTTCACAGACTTTTTCAACATTTGTGCCGCCGCCGACGTCGAGAAAGTTTGCTGGTAGACCACCTTTTAACTTAACCAGATCCATAGTTGCCATTGCCAATCCAGCGCCATTGACCATACAGCCTATATTGCCATCCAGGGTAATGTAATTCAGGCCAAACTGTTGCGCTTCGTTTTCCTTGTCATCTTCTTGCGTGGGATCTTTCATCGCTGCAATATCGGGATGAATTGCCACGGCGTTATCGTCAAAATTGATTTTAGCGTCCAAAGCCAATAAATCGCCGCTGTCTGTTTCTATTAAAGGATTAATCTCAATTTGACTGGCATCTTTTGCCAAAAACAAATCATACATACCCTGCATTATTTTTTCCAACGCTTTGATTTGTTGTCCTTTAAGACCCAAAGTATAAGCAACTTTTCGACATTGATAGGCTTGCAAACCCGCTGCAGGATGAACTTGTACAGAAATGATTTGTTCAGGCGATTCATGGGCAACCGTTTCTATATCCACGCCGCCCGCCGCTGAGGCGATAAAAATAATGCGTTCGCTGGCTCTATCAACCAGCACACTCAGATATAACTCACTTTTAATCGGATAAATTTTTTCTATCAACAGTGAGTTGACGGGTAATCCTGAGCTGTCGGTTTGGATAGTAACCAAACGTTTGCCTAGCATGTCTCGGCTAAAGTCGATCACTTCAGCAAGATTCTTAGCCAGCTTTACGCCCCCGACTTTACCTCTACCGCCCGCATGTACCTGAGCCTTAACGACCCAACCCTCACCGCCTAATTCTCTGGCAACCTGCTCGGCACTTTCCGGAGTTGTCACCTGTTTTCCATCGGGTACAGGTATTCCATAAATTTGAAACAACTGTTTGGCCTGATACTCATGAATATTCATTTATTGCTCCTGTTTGGCCGGTAATGTCCGGCGAGTTCTTTCTTAAGTTTTTGCATCAATGCTATGATTGTTTCAATCCCCTCCCGGCAGTTAAGCTGGGATATTTAATATTCTAACCAAGTCCCTGCAAAACGCTATCCTTAAAACCGACATGTCCGCAAATACCATTGAGATCATCTTTCCCTGTCCCCTTTCCAAGGGTTACGGTATTCCGGCTCGACAAGCCTGGTTATTGCTCAGCGTTTATTTATTCTATCGTCTGACTCTGGCATGTTTGTTCATTTTTGTATTTTACAGTCGATGGGGCTCTTCTTTAATCAGCATCGACAACAGCTGGTTATATGGTTACAGCAGCTATAGTTATTTGATTCTTTCAGTTATATCCGCTATCTGCATAGTCTGGCGACTCACAGCTTATAGCCTGCAAGCGCAACTGCTTATTTTTTCAGATATACTGCTTCTTACCCTGTTAATGCACGCCTGTGGCGGCGTTAACAGTGGCATGGGTACCTTACTCGGGGTATCAATCGCATCAGGCGGATTATTAATCGGTGGCCGCTGTGCTATTTTTTTAGCTGCTCTGGCCAGTTTGGCTGTGTTGACTGAACAGATTTTTGCCGACTACACTGGCAGTTTTCAACTAACCTCTTATACTTATGCAGGAATGCTAGGGGCTTCGTTTTTCACCATTGCCTTGCTGTCCCATATTCTGGCAAAACGTAGTGAACAAACCTTGCAGCTTGCCGATCAGCAAAAAAACACTATCATCAAACTGGAAGAACTCAATCAGTATATTATCCAGCATCTGCAGTCGGGCATCATTATTACCAATAAGAACCAACAAGTTCAAATGGCTAATGAAGCCTCATTGCGTTTGTTAAATTTATCGGTATTACCCGTCAATCTGGGTGATATTTCAGAACATTTATCGCAAGCATTCGAGAGTTGGCTGGCTAATCCTGAACAGGACTTTGTGTTGTTGCACCTCTCAAACCGGTCGGAAATTCATAGCCGCTTCATGCCTTTGCCGACAGTTCACGAATTCTTTTATATGATTATTTTCGAAGACATCGCTCTTTATAATCAACGCTTACAGCAATGCAAACTTGCATCGCTAGGCCGACTCACAGCCAGTATTGCCCATGAAATACGTAACCCGTTAGGCGCAATCAGTCATGCAGGTCAATTGCTTTCAGAAAATCCGCATTTGTCCATTCAGGATCTGCGCTTAACTGAGATAATTCAGACGCATTCCAGCCGTGTTAACCATATCATTGAGGATATCCTGCAACTTTCCAGGCACTCTGATTCAAGACGAGAAAAGGTTTATTTAAAGCCATGGCTAACCCAATATATGAATAACTTTATGCTTG
>NQJI01000253.1 GCA_002256705.1 Methylococcaceae bacterium NSM2-1 | reverse complement strand
ATGTGGTCGATTTTCTACCTAAAGTTAAGCTGGAAATTGCCGTTGCTGATAATATGGTAGAAAAAGCAGTTAGTACCATCGTCAAAGCGGCTAATACGGGGAAGATTGGCGATGGCAAGATATTTGTTTCTAACTTGGAACAAGTTATTCGCATTAGAACGGGTGAAACCGGAGAAGATGCCATCTAAGTTACTTAGGAAAAAAAAGATGACTTTGCCCCCCACTAAAAAGCTGTTGTCAAGCTTGTTGTTACTTCCCGCCGTGGCTTCAGCGGATCAATTAAATCAAGCTAATACGGCCTGGGTTTTAACCTCTACTGCGTTAGTTTTGTTTATGACGATTCCTGGCTTGTCATTGTTTTATGCCGGATTGGTCAGAAGCAAGAACGTATTATCTGTGTTAATGCAGTGTTTTGCCATTACCTGCATGGTTTCCATCCTTTGGCTGGCAGGTGTCTACAGTTTTATTTTTGCCGATGGGGGTGAGCTGCAAAAATTCATCGGTGGAACATCCAAAGCATTTCTTCCCGACATAAGCACGGAAGCATTGACAGGTGATATTCCAGAAACGGTTTATTTCATGTTTCAAATGACCTTCGCCATTATTACTCCTGCCTTGATTGTCGGTGCTTTTGCCGAGCGCATGAAGTTCTCGGCGATGTTGTGGTTTAGTGGTTTATGGGTGATTATTGTTTATTTGCCGATCTGTCACTGGATCTGGGGCGGAGGCTGGCTGGCTGATTTGGGTGTAATGGATTTTGCCGGCGGTATTGTTATTCATGTGAATGCGGGTGTTGCCGCGTTAGTGGCTGCCCTGGTTCTAGGTAAAAGAAAAGGTTTTCCAGTTACCGCAATGCCGCCTCATAATATGACCATGGTGGTGACAGGTGCAGGCATGTTATGGGTCGGCTGGTTTGGTTTCAATGCCGGCAGTGCTTTAACTGCAGACGGACATGCCGGAATGGCCATGTTAGTGACCCATATTGGCGCAGCTTCCGGATCTTTAACCTGGATGTTTGTTGAATGGAAGCGTTTTGGCAAACCCAGCGTATTAGGTATAGTCACGGGTATGGTGGCGGGGTTAGGCACGATTACACCGGCTTCTGGTTTTGTTGGTCCCGCAGGTGCATTGGTAATTGGTGTTACTGCGGGTATTGTGTGTTTTTACGCCACCCAATATGTAAAACGGACCCTGATAATTGATGATTCTCTGGACGTATTTCCTGTTCATGGTGTGGGCGGCGTTACTGGATCATTATTGACCGGTGTTTTTGCCGCTAGCAGTCTGGGCGGACTGGGTTTGGCTGAAGGCGTTACCATTATGAATCAAGTCAGTGTTCAGGCATTAGCTATTGTTGTAACTGCTTCCTGGAGTGCTTTATTCAGTTTTCTAATTCTGAAACTATTGGATAAATGGATAGGCCTGCGTGTGACACCTGATCAAGAGGTGCAAGGGCTTGATCAGGTTCTGCATGAAGAAACAGGCTATCTTGATTTATAAGAGTTATAACAGATTTCCATGGTGAAAAAGGCGGCCTTAGAGGTCGCTTTTTTTGTTGGACTGATGGTAATGTTGATTGAATCTCACTGAGGGCTTATGGAAATTCGACATATAGTATCCAAAATTAAAAAGCCTTTTTTTATAGTGGGCGGTCTTTTGGTTATTTATGCCATGGTTGGCGTTTTTATCTTGCCAGCCGTATTAAAGTCGAAAATACCTGAAATTATCCAGAAAGAAACAGGAAGAAAAGCATTAATTTCAAATGTCCAGGTCCAACCATTTCCGCTGTCTTTAAGTCTGCGGGGGGTTGAGATTGAGGAGCATAATGGTCAACCCTTTGCCGCATTTGATGATTTTTATATCAAGCTAGGATTTTTTCAATCAATAAAACAGTTGGCGCTGGTTTTTGATGAGGTTTCACTAAAAAAACCTTTTGTTCATATTGCCAAACAAAAAAACGGGACATTCAATTTCCAGGATTTGTTTAAGGCCAAAGCAGATGATAAGAAAGGAGAAGACGATCAAGCATTCCCAGTCAATATTGCGAAATTATCCCTATCAGAAGGGAAACTGGTATGGAAAGATGCCAGTTTTCCCAAGCCTGTAATAGAGGAAATTCATCCCATAAATATCGATATTGAAAATTTTACTACACATGCTGATAAGCAAGCCCGTTTGGGTTTGTCCCTGGCGCTGAAGTCGGGAGGGCATTTGGACTGGAAGGGTACAGTCAGTATGAAACCATTGTCTTCAGAAGGACATATCAAGTTTGATAAGGTCACGCTGGAAACTATTTTGGCACTGGCTTTACCAGCAGATGCGATGCCCTTTAATTTAAAGGGCTATGAAATACTCGATGCGGATTATAAGGCCAGTTATAC
>NQJI01000252.1 GCA_002256705.1 Methylococcaceae bacterium NSM2-1 | reverse complement strand
CAAGCCCAGAGGAGTAGCCCGTGTAAAGCCATCTACCGCCACCCAAACCGAATCTCCCGTCATGGATGCCGGATAAGCAAAGTATAAAAACGCCCTTCCGGTCAATGCGGGATTCAGGAAGTTTTTACCTGTACCGCCGAATACTTCCTTACCGATAACAATGCCGAATGAAATACCCAGAGCAACCTGCCATAAAGGCATATCAGGCGGCAAAATCAACGCGTATAACATGGACGAAACCAAAAAGCCTTCATTGACTTCATGTCCACGAACCGTGGCAAACAATACTTCCCAAATACCGCCAATAGCCAATGTAGTGATGTAAATAGGCAAAAAGTACAATGCGCCATGAACCAGGTTGGAAAATGGATTCATCGTGCTATACCCGAACAGCATCATCGGGACACTACGCCAGTTATCTATTTTCTCCAGTCCCATGGCCTCCATGGCCAGATTGGCCTGATACCCGGTGTTGTACATCGCCATCAGTACACAAAACAGCGTTGCTATTACCACAAAAGTCATCGTTCGCTTCAGGTCATTGCCATCACGAACATGTGTAGAACCGCGCGTTACTTCAGAGGGTGTATAAATGAAAGTATCGACCATCTCATAAAGACCGTAATACTTTTCAAATCGTCCGCCTTTTGTAAAATGCGGCTCTATGCGATCTAAAATTTCTCTAGCCGACATTATCCTTCCTTCTCGATTTTAGTTAAATTCGCTCTCAGCACAGGACCGAAGTCATGTTTACCTGGATCCACAAATGTAAATAAGGAGACATCTTCTTCATCAAGTTCCAAACAACCTAATAATTGAGCCTGATCTGAATCCCCGACAACCAATGATTTTAGTAACGGTGTTGGCAAAATATCCATGGGCATGACGGTCTCATAAACACCAACAGGAACAATCGCTCTGTTACTTCCGTTTTTATTCGTTGTTAATGGAAAAAGACGATTATCTTTACGTTCAACACTCGATGTATAGACATTGAGTGCTGAATATTTGTCCTTACCCGGCACAATCCAGCCAAATAATTGGCGGGCACGACCTTCTTGCAGCGCGGAAACCTGGTTGTTAAAACAGCCTAAATACGCTGCCCAATCAGACGCTGTATGTCCGTACAATACAGAACCTGAAATTACCCGGCTTTCGACGTCATCCGCCAGTTCACCTGCAACCAGATCATTGGTATTAGCGCCAACACGGGTACGCAGTAATCTTGGATTTTTTACGGTAGGGCCCGCTAATGAGACCACTCTTTCAACATTCAATTTGCCGGTAGTAAATAATGCACCGATTGCCATGACTGCCTGATAATCCAGATGCCAGACAAATTTATTGATATTGACCGGATCAATAAGATGAATATGTGTGCTCGGTAAGCCGGCAGGATGCGGGCCTGAAAACTCGGCTACAATTGCAGCATTACCGGTGGCAATATCAGCGCCTTTCGCTTTACAAACATAGGTTTTACCCTCGGTCAGTTTGGCAATAACCGATAAACCATTAGCGAAATCATTTGCACGCGCTTTAATAATAACGGCCGGATCTGCCGCTAAAGGCCGGGTATCTATAGCCGTAACAAAAATGGAACTCGGTTTACTGTCTACAGCAGGCGTTTTGCCATAAGGACGTGTGCGTATCGTGGTCCACAAACCCGACGCCAACAGATTTTCTTTAACCTGTTCAGGAGTTAGATTGTTAAGTTCAGACTCATTATATTTGTCGAACGATATCTGTGCAGAACCTTTGAGTTCAATAACAACAGATTGCAATGCCCGTTTGGCGCCACGATTGATTGATTTAACGACACCCGCACCCGGTGAAGTAAAATTGACACCAGGATTTTTCTTGTCAGTAAAGATTATCTGGCCCAGCTTGACCGTATCCCCTTCACTAACCATCATGGTAGGCTTCATGCCTACATAATCCATCCCCAGAATCGCAACGGAATTAACCTTGTTGCCATCCTCAATAATTTGTTTGGGTCCGCCCGTTATGGGCAGATCCAAACCCTTTTTAATAATAAATTGCATAGTTGAAGCCTACTCTCCAAAACAAGTTGCGGCGAAACCATCCCCTTATGTCAAACACACGAAAACAAGAGGCGCACTAAGACGTAAAACATCGGCATTACACCATAAAAATGATGTTTTCTCAATGCTGTATTTAGCAGTCAAAAAATATATTAAAGAGTACTTTACAAATACCGAACTAACTGAAAGAGGCGAATTATTTATTAGTTTGAAACGCTGTTAACCTGAACTGCAGAGCCGATTTACCTATGCTTAAAGCCAATTTTGTGAGCTAAAAACCCTTAGATGATTCTCTTAGTCACGATGGCAAAGCCTAAATACGACACAGAGCTGAATTTGA
>NQJI01000251.1 GCA_002256705.1 Methylococcaceae bacterium NSM2-1 | reverse complement strand
TTTCTTCGAGCTTTATGCGCCACTCATGGTGTCAGTAAACCCTTATACAGGCGAAGTTGTTACCAGTCGTTTCTGGGGTAAAACAGCAATGACCTGGTTGCTTGATTTGCACACCCAGTTTAGGCTGGACCGCTTTGGTTGGAACGCGGTGGGAATTTTGGGGTTATTACTGATAGTTTCTTGCGGTACGGGGTTTTATTTGTGGTGGCCGGGAATAGGAGGAATAGCACAAGCCTTAAAGGTTCGGCAGTGTGCCGGCATGATGCAACTGGCTTTCGATTTGCACCGCTTATTAGGACTGTTCAGCGTCCCTGCCTTGATATTGCTGGCATTTACCGGTTTTCTGCTGAGCTACCCTTCAGTACTGGAAATCGTGGCTGGTTCATCGGGTATGGAGCACGGACAAACTGGCCGCAATCTCACCAGCACAGCGATTCCCAATAATCACCCTACCGGTTTGGCTGCAGCAGCATTTGTCGCTCAAGGTCCGTTTCCGAAAGCCGAACTCAGGCGAGTTACCACGCCAGCGGGTGATACCGGAATCTATCGCATCAACTTGCGGCAAAGCAGCGAGATCAATCAGAGACATCCGTATACAACGATATGGGTGGATCGCTGGAGCGGCCAGATCAAGGAGGTGCGCAATCCCGCCAAATTTTCGAAGGGTGAAATTTTTACTACCTGGATATGGCCGTTACATACCGGCGAGGCCTTGGGTGCTGCTGGTCGGCTCGTCTGGTTTCTCACAGGTCTAAGCCTTTTTGTTCTCTATGTCAGTGGTTTGCTACGCTGGCTGTGCCGGTGCGGCATGGTTCGGGATAGAGAAGTGAATTTTGCAGAACTGAAACCTTTGTTGTATCGGTCGAAAAAAATAGTCTACCGCTCGGTTTTGGGACTTTGTCTTCTTGTTCGTTTGCTGGAGCAAAAGGCAAAGCAATGTGCGCCGTACATTATGATGGGGTATGGTGTATTATTGCAATGGGTCCGCCGGATACGCTTGTATGTGACGAATCGACAAAAACGGATAGGCAAAAACAATTAAAAGTTAACCAACAGTCAGGAGAATATTGTCGATTTTGCACTTTAAATTACCGATCTGCAGCGACCTTCATAACGAGCAATTTTAAGTTTACCGGTGACATTGTTGAATTGATGGTATTTCCAGACCGGATTGGGGGACACATTATTTCTTCTAATCCCAAAAAGGTACAAGGGACAAGTTGAAAGGCTCAAATTAGCAGGCCATCTCCTTATACCTTGTACTTGTTTTATTTCAGCGACAATGTTTCTGTACGACCTACAACCTCAATTGAAAGCTTGTCCTCTTTAAGTAGCCAGCCAATTGCACGCTGAACGTCATTTTTATTGATTCCTGTTTCATTAGTAATTTTAGTTACGCTAGCCGATCCGTTTTGATCCAGATATTGCCAGATTTTACCAGCGGCATCACCAATTATATTAAGCATTTTAAGTCACCTGTAATAAGTTTTAATTGAAGAAGTTTAAGTGTTTTTAGTGTTAATGTCAGGTAGCACGATATTTACTTCAAGTGTTTCCTGATTTTCATCCTGTTCAAAATTAACGGAAATGGCATCCTGTCCCACGTTAATATATTTCCGTATAACTTCCAGTAATTCTTTTTGCAATTGCGGAAGGTAAGATGGCTGATTACGTGAGGATCGTTCATGAGCAACCAGAATTTGCAGCCGTTCTTTTGCAACGGATGCAGAGCCAACTTTAGATGTTCTAAAATAATCCAGTAAACTCATTACTTGCTCCCGAAAAGATTCCTAAAAAACCCTTTTTTATCATCGATAAAACGATGGGGTCTATTCTCACCTAAATAGCGGGCAACAATATCTGCATAGGCTTGACCGGCATCGCTTTTCTCATCAAGAATAACAGGGGTACCTGAATTTGATGCATTTAACACAGATTTTGATTCTGGAATTACGCCCAATAAATGCAATGATAAAATATCCTGTACATCATCTACACTCAGCATTTCTCCAAGCTTTACTCTTTCTGGCGAATAGCGAGTTAACAGCAGGTATTCTTTAATGGGTTCCTCGTTATCGACTGCTCGGCGTGATTTACTGGCTAAAATACCCAGCATACGATCCGAATCACGCACCGAAGAAACTTCGGGATTGGTTACGACAAAGGCATCATCTGCAAAGTACATCGCTAAATGCGCTCCTTTTTCAATGCCGGCAGGAGAATCACAGACTATATATTTAAAGTCTTTTTTTAGCTCATCCAAAACTTTACCAACGCCTTCCTGGCTTAAAGCGTCTTTGTCTCGTGTTTGAGAGGCGGGCAAAATGTAAAGTAAGTTACAGTTTTTATCGCGAATCAAGGCCTGATTAAGGGTTGCTTCCCCATTAATTACATTAACAAA
>NQJI01000250.1 GCA_002256705.1 Methylococcaceae bacterium NSM2-1 | reverse complement strand
GAAGGAAGGATAAAACCTGTCTGGATGAATATATGAGCTCATAGCGGATCCATTCGGGATGATATTGGCTTAGAACCCTTTCGGCGAAAGGTGCGACGACACCATGCCTGAAAGCGGTCCAAATAAAGATAAATAACGGGGGTCGTGTAAAGCGTAAGTATTTGGCTAAACAACAATCCGCCGACGATCGCTATGCCTAAAGGACGGCGCAATTCTGCCCCGTAACCGGTTCCAAGTGCAAGGGGCAACGCCGCCAACAAGGCCGCGAAAGTCGTCATCATAATTGGCCGAAAACGCATCATACAAGCAGTAAAAATGGCTTCATCCGGGCTCATGCCAAGTGTGCGCTCTGCATTTAAAGCAAAATCTATCATCATGATAGCGTTCTTTTTTACGATACCTATCAGTAATATCACACCAATCATCGCGATGATACTGAACTCTGTCCGGAAAGCGAGCAGCGCCAGGATCGCTCCAACGCCTGCGGATGGCAGTGTGGAAAGAATCGTAAGCGGATGGACATAACTCTCGTATAAAACACCCAGGACGATATAAATCAAGGCCAAAGCCGCCAGAATCAGCAAGGGTTGATTGCTCAGGGATTGTTGAAAGGCCTTCGCCGTACCTTGAAAGCCGCCGCGTATCGAATCAGGCACACCCAAGTCATCCATTGTCTCGGTTATCACCTGTGTTGCGTCTGACAGCGAGGAGCCGTGTTTAAGATTGAAAGAGAGCGTTCCGGCTGGAAACTGGCCCTGATGATTCACAGACAAAGGCGTGTTGGTCAAAGCGTAGCTCGCAAAAGCAGACAGTGGCACTTGCCCGCCTGACGGAAACTCGATGCCAGGCGGGACGCCGACATAGATGTTCTTCAATGCTTCCGGGCTTTGCGAAAATTCGGGTGCAACTTCCATGATCACGTAGTATTGATTAAGAGGGTTGTAAATCACGGAAACCTGCCTTTGGCCAAAGGCATTGTTCAGAGTGGCGTCGATAAGCGCCTGACTGACTCCCTGCCGAGCTGCGGAGCTGCGATCCACCTGTAGAGCGATTTGTTGCCCTTTATCCTGCTGGTCGGTATTGACATCCACCAGTTCAGGGCGTTGGGACAATGCCTTGACGATCCGGGGTATCCAGGTTCGAAGCTCCGAAAGATGATCGGCCTGAAGCGTGTATTCAAACAAGGCGGAAGATCCGCGTGCACCGATACGGAGATCCTGTGGCGGCTGCAATATCAATCTAGCCCCGGGTTCATTCTCCAGTTTATCGCGCAGGCGTGTCATCAGCTGATTGACATTCAGTTTGCGCTCTTCCAGTGGCTTGAGCGTCGCGAACATTAGCCCGCTGTTCATGCCTCGCTGCCCGCCGGTGAACCCGATGACGGTCTCGATCTCGGAATCCTGGCGCATTATGTTTACAAAGTCAGCCAGTTTTTGCTTCATGGCCTGCGATGAAATACTCTGATCCGCTTGTATGAAGCCCGACAGTCTGCCGGTATCCTGGATCGGGAAGAAGCCCTTGGGTACTATCGTATAGAGATAGACGTTTAACCCTATCGCGCAAAACAGCAGCAGCATCATTAGCGGTCCATGGCGCAATGCCCAGTTCAGTGAACGTTTGTAGCCGGCGCCCCAGCGTTTGTTAAACTGTTCAATCAAATAATAATAGCGGCCGCGCGGCCGGGTTTCTGCCGGCCTTAGCCATAGCGCGCAAAGCATTGGTGTGGTAGTCAACGAGACGAGCAGCGAAACCATCACAGCCGCAGAGAGAGTGACGGCAAATTCCTGGAAGAGACGCCCGACGATACCGCCCATCAATAAAAAGGGTATGAACACCACAACAAGGGACAGGCTCATCGTCAGGACTGTAAAGCCAACTTCCCCGGCGCCTTTCAAAGCCGCCTCACGTGGCGGGACACCCTGTTCAATATATCGCGACGTGTTTTCCAGAACGACAATAGCATCATCGACGACAAAGCCGGTGGCAATCGTGAGCGCCATCAATGAAAGGTTATCCAGGCTGTAGTGGCATAAATACATCACGCCGAAAGTGCCTATG
Source organism: Methylococcaceae bacterium NSM2-1 (assembly GCA_002256705.1). Lineage (GTDB taxonomy): Bacteria > Pseudomonadota > Gammaproteobacteria > Methylococcales > Methylomonadaceae > Methylobacter_C. The sequence goes on along the minus strand of NQJI01000250.1, from coordinate 356 downwards.
AGGGACACAGGTACGGTAATGATAGGTATCATCGAGGAACGCAGATTGCGCAGGAACAGAAACACCACCAGAATCACCAGACCAACTGCAATCAAAAGGCTGGCTTCAACTTCATGAAGTGAGGCGCGGATGGTTATTGATCGATCCAGGACCACCGAGAGATCAATCGCTTTCGGGATGGATGCTTGCAGTTGAGGTAAAAGCGACTTTATCTTATCGACCGTTTCGATGATGTTGGCGCCGGACTGTTTATTCAGTATCAATAATACCGACGGTTTGCCGTCCTTAAGTCCTGCGGATCGTGTGTCTTCTACCGAATCGACGGCCTGGCCGAGATCGGAGAGGTGCACGGGGGC
>NQJI01000249.1 GCA_002256705.1 Methylococcaceae bacterium NSM2-1 | reverse complement strand
CATAGAAAATGCTCGGATTAACTGGGATGATCAGCGATCCGGAAAACACCTGCTCATAAAAGACGTTAACCTTAATACCGATAAATTTTCTTATGATGAGCCTGTTGCTGTTGATCTTTCTCTGGTTGTTTTGAATCCCGAAAAAAAATTCACAGAGTCTATCAAACTCACTACCGGGCTAATGGTTAATGAAAAATTAGATTCGTTTGTGTTAAGCCATAGTAATTTGCAAACAACAACGGAAGGCGAAAACATACCCGGCAAGTCACTAACGGCTATGCTTACCGTCGCTGATGCCGCACTGGATATGGCCAAACAAACGGTTAAAGTGTCTGGCTTGCAGCTTAAGTCGACAGATGTAACACTCTCTGCCGAAATTACGGGTAACAATATTAACGACATACCCTCTTTTCAGGGCCCTGTTACCATTGCACCCTTCAATCCGGCCAAGGTCATGAAGCAACTGGGCATTAAAGTTCCTGTTATGCAGGATGCCAATGCCTTGAGCAAGTCGGCAGTCAACTTTAACCTGCTGGCGACAGAAAACTCGGTTGATTTGCAAAATCTGGCTATGACTCTGGATGATACCCAAATTAAAGGTTCAACCAGTATCAAAGACTTTGCTCTACCCGTTATTGTTTTTAATTTGGCGGCTGATGCTTGTGATGTTGATCGTTATTTACCGCCCGTCACCGATAAATCTTCCAAGCCAATAACCAGTCCGGCAGTCGCCCTAGCGGTAGGCGTTTCCGCTTTGCCAGTAGAGACAGTAAGAAAATTGAATATCGATGGCCAACTATCGCTGGGCAAGCTTAAAATTAACGGCCTGGCCATGCAGGAAATTCAGTTAAACCTGAATGCGAAAAATGGCCTTATTAAAACGCAACAGTCCGCTAAAGAGTTTTATCAAGGTTCATATAGCGGCAGTCTCAGCTTCGATATGCGTAACAAAAAACCGGCTCTGGCTTTAAATGAAAAAATAATCCATGTACAAGTAGAACCCTTACTTAAGGACTTTAAAGGCGAAGCCCGAATGAGCGGAGCCGTTGACGCATCAGCACAACTGCAAGGGCAAGGTAACAATGCCAGTGAGCTTAAATCCTCACTCAATGGCAGCTTAAGTTTTTTGTTTAAAGATAGTGTAGTCAAAGGCTTTAATCTGCAAAAAATTATTGATCACGCCAAAGCCTTAATCAAGGAATCTGCACTACCCGCCAATAACAAAAATGATCAGACACTATTTTCTGAAATAAAAGGAACGGCAACCCTCAATAACGGCCTCTTCCAAAACAATGATCTCGTTGCCACAGCCTCCAGAATTCATATCAATGGTAAGGGCAACGCAGATCTAAATACAGAGAAATTGGATTATAAATTTATTGCCACCTTTATTAAGACAAAAGCTACCGCAACTGAACCGGAGCAGATCCATGACACACCTATCAATATTATTGTTGCCGGCACATTCAGCAAGCCGACTTATACGCTTGATGTATCATCATTGTTAACTGAAAAAAATAAAGCCAAAATAGAGAAATTTGTCGATAAAAACCAGGAAAAAATAGACAAAATAGCGGATAAAATTGATAAAAAATTAGGGCCTGGTGTAGGTGATTTATTAAAAGGCCTTTTTAAAAAACATTAGAGGTTCAAAGCGAAAAATGCTTATTTTTTTCACCTTGAATCTAGTGGAGGCGACTTTAGTCGCCTAGGGCGAATCTGTCGCCCCTACAAGTATTGCCGCCCCCCTTATGAATCCGTCAGCCTTCCAACAACACATCCTCGCCTGGTTCGATCAACAAGGCCGAAAAGACCTGCCCTGGCAACAAGACATTTCGCCTTATCGTGTATGGCTTTCGGAAACGATGCTACAACAAACCCAGGTTGCGACCGTTATTCCGTACTTTAATGCGTTCGTAGAGAAATTCCCTACCATGGAATGTCTGGCGCAAGCGCCTATTGATGAAATATTACATCGTTGGTCAGGTTTGGGTTATTACGCTCGCGCCCGCAACCTGCATAAAACCGCTCAGCTTATAGTGGAACTAGGTCGTTTCCCCGATACGCTGGATGAACTCAGCGCATTGCCCGGCATCGGGTTATCGACAGCTGGAGCTATCTTGAGCATCGCCTTTAAAAAAAGCCATCCCATACTGGATGGCAACGTAAAAAGAGTACTGGCCCGATTTAAAGCTATTTCCGGCTGGCCTGGAAATAGCCAGGTTAATAAGCAATTATGGGCTATCAGCGCCTATCTGACACCCGTAGAGCGTGTCGCTGATTACACCCAGGCCATAATGGATTTAGGCGCGACAATTTGTACGCGCAGTAAACCTGCCTGCGAGGATTGCCCGCTTGAGAGCCATTGTTTGGCCAGAATTACCAGGACTGTATCCCTATTGCCGACGCCTAAAC
>NQJI01000033.1:3638-13067 GCA_002256705.1 Methylococcaceae bacterium NSM2-1 | reverse complement strand
GGAGTTTGCAACTCCGGCCCTGATGTTTTGAAACAAGTTAAACCTGGCTGCGTAGTGTGGGTATTGCATATACGTTACGGACGGGTTTACAAAACCCGCCCTGCTTTGGAGTCTCAAGTAGACATTGTGGACGAGGTAAATGCCCCGTCCAGCCGGGTTGTGGCGCTAGTTGATTAATCGAGTTGCCATTTTTTTAGTTACCCTTCTATTCTGATTTGTCATACCATACAATCCTCCCCTATAGAGACGCGATTTAGCGCATCTTTTCACTAAAGACATGAATAGCACAAACTACGATTCCTGCCCTGAGTGTGATTTATTACTTAGGTCTGCTCACCCCAAAATTGGCGAAAAAGCCCATTGCCCTCGCTGTGGCTTTTTGCTTTCGAGGCCCCGTAAACAAAGTGTTGAGCGTACTTTTGCCCTGTCTATTGCGGGGTTCATATTATTTTTTCCCGCTAATTTGTTGCCAATGGTAGGTATAACAATCCTTGGCAATGCCAACACGGGTATATTGATGTCTGGGGTCATTGCTTTATTTAACGAGGGCATGGTGGCAGTTGCTATTGTCGTGTTTTTGGCCAGCATTCTGTTTCCGCTAGTGCATATCAGTTTATCCTTACTGATCAGTGGACACCTTTATTTTAATCGCCCCAATCGTTATTTAGTCGGGTGGATGCGCTGGATGCACCATTTGGATGAATGGGTGATGCTGGAGGTTTATATGCTGGGTATCATTGTTGCTTGCGTTAAACTCATGGCAATCGCTCCTCTCAAATTCGGCTGGGGTCTCTATGCATTTATCGCCCTGATCATCATAACGACCATGCTAACCAGTGGTCTGGATACCGAGTTATTCTGGCAACGCATCGAGCAATTGGGTAAGGAGAACAATCTTGCACACTAAAGCGAATGCCCTCGCGCAAGGTTTCATACGTTGCCACGACTGTGGTTGCCTGGTAAAAACAGTTGACCATCCTTCAGCTTGTCCACGATGTGATAGTCAACTACACCCACGACGCCCCCACAGCTTGCAACGCACCACCGCGTTTTTGTTCAGTAGTTTTTTTCTCTATATTCCAGCCAATATTTTCCCCATTATGACCGTTAATCAGTTTGGGGCGGGTGATCCACATACCATTGCCGGCGGTATTATTGAATTAATCGATAGCGGCATGATACCTATCGGTCTGTTGGTTTTGGTGGCGAGTATTCTCGTGCCTTCGTCAAAGCTGATAGGTATCACCTTGTTGCTGCTTTGTGCGCATTTTCGCTGGCAAATCAATGCTCGTCGATGGACGGTGATGTATCGTGTCATTGCTTTTGTAGGCCGATGGTCGATGCTGGATATTTTTATGATTTCCATTCTGGTCGATTTAGTTAATTCTGGCAGTGTACAGATTATTGCCGGCCCTGCGGCAACCGCATTTGCCGCCGTGGTGATATTGACTATGTTCGCCGCTGAAAATTTCGATCCCCGCTTACTCTGGGACAACCAACAAAACCTATGAATGATTTTATCGAACCTCCTTACGAAACGGCAGATGCCGCTATCAATAAAAAGCGGGAATTACCGCTCATCTGGTTGTTACCCTTGTGTGCGCTATTAGTGAGTGCCTGGCTAATCTACAAGACCGTTTCCGAAAAAGGGCCGGAGATTACCATTAATTTTCCCAGTGCAGACGGTTTGGAAATAGACAAAACCAAAATCAAATACCTGGATGTAGAAATCGGTAAAGTCACCGATATCGCCATCAATAAAGATATGAAAACCATTGACGTTACTGCAGAAATGCATAAAGAAAGCAGTGGGTATTTAACAAAAAACACTCAGTTCTGGGTGGTACGGCCACAAATCGGCTTAAGCGGCGTAACGGGTTTAGGCACTCTGATGTCCGGAGCTTACATCGCCATTAAGCCAGAAAAAGGTAAAAAAGAACGTCACTTTAAGGGACTCGACACCCCGCCCATATTGGAAACTGATGCGCAAGGCAAGAGATTCATACTTGAGACGACTAATCTCGGCTCGATGGGGCCTGGAACGCAGATCAGCTTTCATGGCATCAACGTAGGCGAGGTGCTAAATTATGAATTAGCCAATAATGCCGATAACATCAAATTAACGGTTTTTGTTAACGCCCCATATGACCAGTTTGTAAGAACAAACACCCGCTTCTGGATAGACAGCGGCATCGATTTATCCGCTGGTGCCGATGGTTTTAAATTAAGAACAGGGCCTTTGATTTCTTTATTGGCCGGCGGCATTGCTTTTCGTACCTCACCTGATGATAAAGCGGCGGATACTGTGCCCGAAAACACGCCATTTCAGCTGTTCGATGATTATGACCAATCCACTCAAGTGATTTATCATAGAACAATCAAAGTCGTTATGTTTTTTGGTGAATCAGTACGCGGCTTAACCATCGGTGCTCCGGTTTTGTTACGCGGCATTCCGGTTGGAAAAGTAACCGACTTTGACCTGGAAATAGATGCAAAAACCGCAGAGATACACATTCCCGTCGTGGTTGAAGTAGAGCCGGACCGCATTAAAATAATCAATAAACAAGCAAATATGACGGCTAAAGAGAATATAGCGCATCTGATTGCCAAAGGCTTACGCGCACAATTACAAACAGGTAGCTTGCTGACAGGACAACTCTTCGTTGCTTTGGATCTGTTTCCAGAAAGCAAAGTGGTTACACACAAGAATGATACGGGCTATCAGGAATTTCCGACGACGCCAAACTCAATGAATCAGATTATTAATTCTGCACAAGCTGTTATGGATAAAATTTCCAAGCTGCCTTTGGAAACCATGACGACCGAAATCAACAAAACCCTGGAATCCTTACAAAGCACATCCAAGGCGGCAACCAAGACTTTAGTCACTGCAAACGGCACCCTGAGCACAGCTGACAAAACATTGAGCTCTGCCGATAAAACCATAAGTTCAGCGCAACAAGTACTAACTACGCTAGAGCCAGGTTCGACTACACAGTATGAACTGAATCAGTTACTGCAAGAACTCACGCAAACGGCAAGCTCAGTTAAGCAGCTTGCCGATTATCTGGAAGAACATCCGGAATCTTTAATTCGTGGTAAAACAGAAAAGTAGCCATCATGTTAAACAAGCACTCAAACAGATTCATCATGCTATGTGTTAGCGCTTTGCTAACCGCTTGCGCGTCGACACCCACTAACTTTTATACACTGGAATCACAGAGTCGGCCTCCTGTAGTCACTACCACAACTGGCGCAACAAAACCTCTGATTGGTATAGGGCCACTGTCGCTGCCCGCCTTGCTTGATCGTAGGGGAATTGTCACGCGAGCGGAAAATAACAGCGTACAAATAGCCGAGTTTGACCAATGGGCAGCGCCGTTACAAAACAATGTCATTGCCGTGTTAAGCAAAAATGTAGCGACACTGCAACCGAATGCCATTGTGAGAGCCTATCCGTGGAGTGTTTACGGCAACGTTGATTATCGCGTTATTATCGATATTAGCCGCTTCGATACGCAACTTGGCAAGTTTGCAAATCTTGAAGCAAGCTGGGCAATCATGGAGGAAAAAAACCATACGATTATCAGCAATGGCCAAACTAAACTCGAACAGAGACTGAGTGATACAAGTTACAACGGCGCGGCTCAAGGACTCAGCAAACTACTCAGTGAGTTCAGTCAACAATTGTCCTTGGCGCTCGTTCAGGCACAGCAAAAAGGCTTTCCACATAAGGCGGACAATGAGTAAGGCTTAACCATTCGCCCTGAGCCCTTCGGCTGCGCTCAGGAGAGCCTTGTCGAAGGGTGGGCGGTTAAGTTGATCATGGTCCTACTGTTCGACAAGCTTACAGCTCACCACGAACGGCATAACTTTATACAGTCCCGCCTTAAGTGCGGAGCCATGAACAGTGTATTTTGAGCCAAGAAAGCTATGTGATAGGCTGTTATTGCTACATTGAGTTAAAATCGACTCCACTGGGGTTACAAAGGGCTTTATCTATTTCCCATGCGTGATGATTAAACAAGGCTCAAATATTTTTTAATTTTAAAGATAACATATCTCAAATCAAAGTGTTACAGCACAAGTCAGACAAGCTCCTAGCGCCAAGACTTTTGTTAGAACGGGCAAATTGATTGCGTTTAACTAAATCTGGAGAAAAAAATGAACAATAAAAAAATTCTTTATAAATGGGCATCAGTCTTGCTGACTATTGCGACAGGTTTGTCAGGCGCTGTAAACGCAGAAGAACTCAGTCAGGACTCGGTTAACACGGGGTTAACAACTGTTCAGAAAGCAGTGGATTCCACCAGACAAACCACTGAAGCTGTGCAAACCGGAGCAAATGCAGTGGCCGGCATAAAATCAAGCGTTATGCAAGGTAGTTTAACGGATACCCTGGTAAAAAAATTGGGCATTACCAGCGAACAGGCACAAGGCGGAGCCGGAGCTCTATTTCAGCTGGCCAAAGGTAAACTGGATGCCGGACAATTTGCAGAGTTAAGCAAGGCAGTACCCGAAATGAACAGCTTGTTAAATGCTGTACCTAAACAATCGGGGGCATTGAGTGGTTTGGCTGGAAGCGTATCATCCGCCCTGGGTGATAGCAGTAATACGTATGGAAATCTTGCCGGATTGGCTTCAACTTTTAAGACGTTAAACCTTTCCCCTGATATGGTCGATGAATTTGTTCCGGTGGTTGTTGATTATGTCAGGACAAAAGGCGGAGCACTTACCGCAGATATGCTGCAATCTGCAATATATGGTGATTTATAAAATTGGACCTGTTCAGTAGGGTGGCAGTGCTTTTTTGCCCACCGGTTTACCTGTATGGAAGGCAACTGATAAAGCGGCTTGTCCGCTCTATGTGACTGATTACGATGTTTTAGTGCATAATAAAAAACCACCCAATTGGGTGGTTTTTTTTAAAAACTTGATACAACAAAGAGGCAATCCAATTAATTACCAGGCCCGTTCAATGTCACCTCAATACGGCGATTCTGGGACCGGCCTTCTGGCGTATCGTTTGAGGCTACTGGATTCGATTCTCCAAACCCCTGAGCTGATATCAGGTTTTGGTTTACGCCTTGGTTGACCAAATATTCAACCACTACATCGGCTCGCCTGGATGACAATTCCAGATTTGAAGAAATCCCTTCACGCTTTAACCCTGGACCAATTGGAACATTATCGGTATAGCCGTCAACAATAATTTTCGTTTGCTGTAAACCTGAAAGCGTAGGGACTAACTTACCAAGAACAGCTTTAGATTGAGAATTAAGTCTAAAGCCGCCTTCTGGAAACAAAACCCGATCCACCATAGTGATTTTTAGCTTGCCCTCAAGGAGTACGATCTGTGCTTGGTCAGCACTAAATTCAGCTTGAAGCTGTTGATATTCTTGCTCTAATGCATTGTATTTGGTCTCAGTAACGCAACCGTTTAGTAAAACGAGAGTGGCCACCGCACCGGCGATTAAAATTTTTTTCATTGGCTTTCTTCCTGGAATTATCAGGATACAGTCCGGTGATTTCGATCGCTATGCGCAACGGTACGTTCACAGCAGTACCCCTAGGGTTAAATAAAAGCGAATCGTATGGTATCCAGGCAAAACAAGCAACAATATTAAGCACTCCGCTTTCCGCTCATGGGAAAACACGGAAAAAATGCTTAAACGACTGATTATGTAAACCTATACAACACCACGGCTAATTGACGATAGGTTTCTCGTTTTAATCGTTATATTATTTACCAAAGGAATATTCGGGTTCAGGAAATTCTGAATACCAATAAGTTTATCGATCGCAGGCCGATTGCGGCGTTCGGCAACTCTGTCGGCAATTTGCACATGCTTCAGTGAATTACAAGGAATAATAGCCCTCATTTCGGGCTCCTCGTCCACTACACGGTTGCCGAGCGCGAATATACCTATGACCGTCTTGATAAAGCACTTAATGAAGTCCCGCAAAAAAGCTGGACGGTGATAGACATGAAAAAAGACTGGAAGCGCGTTTTCCCTTTCGAGAAACCCTAACCAATTATTCCACCAAACCTGCGGGAAAATCCGCGTAGATTCTTTAATTAAAACTATTAAGACGACTATGAGCAAACTATCCGCAAAAATCAAAGAGGAGTTCTATGCAATGCTCCCTCCTACCCTTTTTTTCTTCATTGCCCTGCACCTTGTTGCGTTCATCCGCGTTCTGATGTTGAAGGGAACAGGGATTGCGTTCAGTTCGTCGGTATCGGTAACGGTGGCAGCCCTGATTCTGGGTAAGTCGGTGGTGATCGCGGACCTACTGCCAATCATCAATCGCTACCCCGATAAGCCGCTGGCATATAACGTCGCCTGGAAGACCACGCTCTACGTTCTGGTAGCCATGCTCGTCCATTACCTGGAGCGTCTCGTCGACTTCTGGCGAGAGGCAGGCAGTTTCATCGCTGGTAACGAGAAGTTGCTCGCGGAGATCGTGTGGCCACATTTTTGGGCCATCCAGATCCTCCTTGCGATGCTGATATCGATGTACTGCACGGTGAGTGAACTCGTTCGCGTAATTGGAGGCGACAAGATGCGACGCTTGTTCTTTGGACCAAGGCCAGTGCTCGACATGGAAGACGGGCGTAAGCGAATTGATGACCATTAGCCTGGTAAGCCAAGTTACCAAAGCAAGCTCCATAAAGGGCTACAGGCCGATTCGCGCCAAGCAATTCATTTTTTCACCGGGCCTAAATCCTACAAATAAGAGAAGTTACTTTTCGATTAACCAACTTACTTAAACATAAGGAAAAAACCATGAACAAACACGTGAATAATTCAGATTACCGAGCTAAATGCTGGGCCTGTTTCCCGTTATTGGGTCTTTGTCTGTTGTTATTGAGCGCCTGTTCGGCTACCCAGAAAGTCGCTGTTAACCAGTCTGATGTGAACTGTGTGTTTCTTGCCAACGACTGTGCCCAACTCACTCCTGGGGGGAAGGATCAGGCTGACCTGCGTTACGTTAATCCGGCCGCGCAGTGGACCCAGTACAATAAAATCCTGCTTGATCCGGTGACTTTCTGGGCTGGCGACTCCACACCGATTTCTGCCTCAGATCAGCAGATGCTGGTGAACTATTTCTTCCAGCAACTCAAAGCCAAGCTTGGGCAGAAGTTTGCAATCGTCAATCAACCCGGTCCCGGCGTTATGAAGCTCGATGTCGCCATAACTGATGCCGATACGGCTACGCCAGTACTGCGGAGTATTTCAATGATAGTCCCGCAGGCGCATATGCTGGCAAATCTCGAGAATCTGGCAACCGGCTCGTTTCCGTTTGTCGGAGCGGCACAGGCTGAAGCCAAAGTAACCGACTCGGTTTCTGGACAGATACTTGCAATGGCGGTGGATAAGCGGATTGGGGGAGGGGAGTTTACGACCGGTTTTCAGTGGCAGTGGGGTGATGCAGAAGATGCTGTCAACGCCTGGGCCGATCTGGCGGTAAATCGATTATCTGCCTGGACTTCGGGTAAAGCGCCAAAGTAAGTTGATGTTATACATTTCGCTAGGTCAGGGTGCGCGAAAGCGTCCCTGGCGCTTTAAATCCAAGAATCACGTAACCAGTTATCTTGCGTTTTTTACATCGATGTATCAAACGATCTCGACTGTTTGCGGAAATCAACAGCCGGCAACTTGTCATACGGACCTAAAGTCCAATAGCCTAAACTATTCGACGGCTGGTATTATCAAGGGTGTTTGCCATTAACGCAAGAAATCCGCTTTCTGACCAACCATGACAGGAGAAAAAACATGATTACAAGAAACCTGCTACAACGCCCGGCGGCGGCCGCGCTTATCGCGCTAACCGCTTGCGCGGCGGCGTTCTCCGCGCAAGCGGAGGATAAAAAACCCAATATCGTTATTATCTGGGGCGATGACATCGGCCAGTCCAATATCAGCGCTTACACGAAAGGTATGATGGGCTATAAGACACCCAACATTGACCGCGTCGCCAATGAAGGTGTTGTTTTTACTGACTACTACGCCGAGCAGAGCTGCACTGCTGGTCGTTCCGCTTTTATCACAGGTCAGAGCGTGTTTCGCACGGGGCTTAGTAAAGTGGGGCTACCCGGTGCCGATGTAGGTCTTCAAAAAGGGGATGTGACCATTGCCGAGTTGCTGAAAGCCCAAGGCTATGCGACTGGACAATTCGGTAAGAATCACTTGGGTGACAAAGACGAATTCTTACCTACCATGCACGGTTTTGATGAGTTCTACGGCAATCTGTATCATTTGAACGCCGAAGAAGAACCTGAATTACCCGATTATCCTAAAGACCCGGAATTCCGTAAGAAATTTGGCCCGCGTGGTGTACTGCATAGTTGGGCTAATCCAGATGGTACTCAAAAAATCGAAGACACGGGCCCGTTAACCAAAAAGCGTATGGAGACTATCGATGACGATACTGCCGCCCGCGCTGCTGAGTTCATGGAAAAGCAAGTCAAGGCTAACAAGCCGATGTTCGTTTGGGTGAATTTCACGCACATGCACTTTCGTACCCATACCAAACCTGAAAACGTAGGTCAGGCTGGACGTTGGCAAAGTTATTATCACGATGCGATGATTGATCACGATAAAAATGTCGGCACGGTGCTCGATAAAATCGATCAACTGGGTATTGCCGATAACACCATCGTCATGTACAGCACCGACAACGGTCCGCATATGAACTCTTGGCCTGATGCGGGAATGACCCCGTTCCGTGGCGAGAAGAACAGCAATTGGGAAGGTGCTTACCGCGTTCCCGCAATGGTACGCTGGCCTGGGCATATCAAACCTAACACGGTATCCAATGATATCGTTTCACATCTGGACTGGGCGCCTACCTTATTAGCCGCCGCAGGTGTTCCTGATGTTAAGGAAAAACTGCTCAAGGGCTACAAAGCGGGTAAAAAGACTTATAAAGTGCATCTGGATGGATACAACCAACTTCCTTACCTGACAGGGCAAGAGCCTAAAAGCCCACGCGAAGAGTTCTTTTATTTCTCCGATGACGGCGATTTGACGGGCTTGCGTTACGACAACTGGAAAATAGTATTTGCCCAACAGCGTGCGGCGGGTACTATGCTGGTTTGGGGCGAACCGTTTGTGAAAACTCGCGTTCCCTGGCTCTACAATCTGCGTACTGACCCTTACGAGAAAGCAAGCATCACGTCCAATACCTATTGGGACTGGTATCTGGATCATGTCTTCCTGCTAACGCCAGCGCAAAAGTATGTCGGTCAGTTCCTGACAACCTTCAAGGACTTCCCGCCGCGTCAAAAGGCAGCGAGTTTCAGCATCGACCAGGTGTTGGAACAATTGCAAACACCGGCAGACAGGTAAGCACTGTTTAATTCTTTAGCCACGCCCGTCGCTTGAATCGGCGGGCGTGGGTTTTTCTCGTTCCCACGCAGCG
>NQJI01000033.1:0-3591 GCA_002256705.1 Methylococcaceae bacterium NSM2-1 | reverse complement strand
GTTATTGAGTCTATGCCTGTTGTTATTGACTGCCTGCACAAACACTCAGAATGTAAAAATCACTAGCGTGGCACAAGAACTAGTCACTGCCATCGACATTTTACTGGAACCCGATGCCACAATGCTTCAGCACGCCCAGGTTGCCAATGCTCGTTTGCTCAAAGTCTACCCTAAGGGTTTTGCGCTGGATACGTTACACAAGCCACATATCACCCTTATACAGCGATTCGTCCGCACGGCTCATCTCGACAAGGCCTATGCCGCTGTTGGCAATGTACTGACCAGCAATAAAATAACTGACTGGAAGTTGAAGGCATTCAAATACTACTACCTCCCTGATAAGGACATTGGCGTTGCCGGCATTGTCATCGAACCGACAGCCGATTTGCTCAAGCTGCAGCAAGAATTGATCGATGCGGTTGCGCCTTTCACGGTGAAAGCAGGAACGGCTGCCGCGTTCGCGACCACGACTGAGAATTCCGACATTCAACCAGCCTTGATCGACTACGTCGCGGCATTCGTTCCGAAATCCACAGGCACGCGATTTAATCCGCATGTCACTGTCGGCATTGCCTCTCAGGATTACTTGAAGGGCATGCTTGCCGAACCCTTTGACGAGTTCATATTCTCGCCAGCAGGCGCGTCCATCTACCAACTCGGCAGTTACGGAACAGCTATGAAAAAACTCTATGTGTGGAATTTGTCGCACTGAGGTTTCTATCATCTGTGGGCTACGCTTTTCTGCTCAACTTTTATCTTTACAATCCAAAAACCTTACAAGGAAAATATCATGCCATTCACAATGAAAAACTTTGTTTTCTGGTCTGGCGTATACAACGCCGGACTAGCATTGACGTTAACCTTTCCACCTGTTTATCGATTGCTGGGCTTGAATGTTCCAGCACCTTTATGGGGCTGGCTGGTCGCGGGCTTTTTAGCCTACACCAGTGTGGTGCTGATTTTATCGTCACGCGATTTGCGCCATCTTGCTGCTTTCGTATATTGGGAGTCGATACTCCGCTACATCGCAGCGCTGTTGCTAATTCCCGCCGGTCTTTTCGGGGATCTGGGCCTGATTGCCGTACCTTTGGGTCTGGGTGATCTTGCCATTGGTTTGGTATATATGTTCGGCTTACCCAAGGAACTCGGTTTATCGCACACGGCTTTGTTGTGTGACCGTATCGGGTAATTATTACCGGAACTTATTAATTTATGAAAACTGTACTCATCTTGGGAGCCACGGGGCAGGTTGGGCAAGCATTGCTCCAACTGGCCTTGCAACACCCCGAAATTTCCCGTGTGGTTGCTCCTACGCGACGCCCGCTGCCGCCTCATGCCAATCTGGACAATCCGCTGGTCGCCTATGAAGCGTTGCCGGAGGATGCGACTTGGTGGAAGGCCGATTTGGCGCTCTGCGGGCTTGGAACTACGCTACGTCAGGCCAAATCCCAGGCCGGCTTCTTCCGTGTCGATCATGACTATGTTTTGGCCGCAGCCGGCTTGGCTCAGCGGGCGGGAACGCCGGCCTTCGATCTGGTCTCTTCCCTGGGCGCGGATGCTTCGTCTCGCCTGTTTTATCTCAGGACCAAAGGCGAGACCGAACAAGCCCTAACCACCTTGGGGTTTGCATAGCTGGTGCTGGTGAGGCCGTCGCTCCTGATCGGAGGACCACGATCCGGAGGCTTTCGGGTTGTTTTTGGGTAAGCACCTGGCTTCGCTGCTGCCCCGGCGCTATCGGGTGGTGACCACTTTTCAGGTGGCACGGGCGCTACTCGAAGCGGGTCTTCGTGCGCCCCCCGGACTTTACGTAATCGAGTCGGAGCAACTGTAGAGCTGAATGCCTGCTTTGTCTCATGTATAGTAAACCTGTGAATCGTCCATTCAATGGGACACAATGAAAATTACAAGCAAAGCGTTTTCGACTCCTTACCCCATTGTTTAAATTAAAATAAAAGTGGACAGTAACCGAAAAAACAAAAACAATAGACCGATTTTTTTTAAACCTGGGGCAAACAATTGAAAATAGATAGTAAAAAAATAAAAAAGAATTCCGTAGACATGGCGCTGTCATTATGCATTATTGGCGCACTATCGGGGTGCTCTTATATTGAGATGGCAAGTAATGATGCGAAAGCGGTAGCGGTTGAGCCGGCGCCTAACGCCGGTTTTATCGAGCAGCCTGATCGAGACAAAAAAATAGCGTATATACCCTTTCAGAGAGCCTGGATCAAACCCGGTTTCGAAAAGAGCCATTATAAAGAAATAGTTGTGGCCCCGGTAAATACCCAGTACATGCTGAAAATGGATTGGCTTCATGACATGAGTTCGGCCAGTTGGTTTGGCGATGTCAAGAAAGATATTGATGAGCTTGCGGTGTACTTTCATGACCAGATTGTCAAGGAATTCGAGGATGATCCCAATCATCGCTTTCAAGTCATCGAGTCACCTGCACAACATAAGCAAAAAGCTCTGCGTTTGGAACTCGCCTTGATCGAGATTGATCCATCAACACCCGTATTACATGCGGCTGGCTGGGCAGTCCCAGGCGGAAGTAGTGCTGCGGGCGTTGTCAACCAGCGTCGGGCCGCGTTCGAAGGCCGTCTGCGCGATTTGCAAACCGGCAAGATAGTTGCAACCTTCGCCGATCGCAATATGGCGGATATCGGCCCCATCGATCTGACCCGCCTGACCTGGTATGGGCCAGCCAAGGGCATCATGGATATGTGGGCTAAGCAGTTCGTGCAAATCGCCAACCGGAAGCCGGGTGAGATAATAACCGATCCTGTTGCGTTAACATTGAGACCTTTCTAGTGGGATGTGAAAGTCCACTGAAATACTATTTTCACCACAGAGACACAGTGGTGTAGGTTGGTTTAGGCGATAGCCGTAACCCAACACATCGAAGCGGCAAATGTTGGGTTACACTATCGCTAACCCAACGTACTTCCAAAAAACGCTATCGCTGGCGAGGCTTTTTTAAAACAAGGGCTCTCGGGGTTCTTGATGCTGAAATTTATCAAAATATCATTGCTTGTATTGACGCTTATTGGAGCCACTGCCTGGGCTGTGTTGGCCGTTTATTTTGGCGATTCCCATAGCAGCATCGTTCAAACGTGTGTTGCTGCTGGATTCGGTTTGTTTGGCCTAATAACGATAGTCGGTTTAGGCTTTGCTCGTTGGCGCAAGCGCTTGTTAGTCGCTTATTCAATGCTGTTTGCTGCGATTCTGGGTTGGTGGTTGTTTGCTATTAATCCATCAAATGAACGGCAATGGCAACCTGATCTTGCCAAACTGCCTTATTCAACTATCGATGGTGATACTGTCAGGGTGCACAATATCCGCAATTTTAATTATCACAGTGAATTTGACTTTTCGCCGGCCTATTACAGCAAAACCTATGATTTAAATAAGCTTGAAGGTTTCGATCTGTTTGCTGTTTATTGGATGGGGCCTGCCATTGCGCATACGATTTTGAGTTTTAATTTCGGCAATAAGGATTATCTGGCTGTTTCAATAGAAGCCCGCAAAGAGTTAAATGAAGGCTATTCAACGATCAAGGGTTTTTTCCGGCAGTACGAGCTCACCTACATC